>JAISDV010000160.1 GCA_031264545.1 Oscillospiraceae bacterium
GCGATCGGCGTGATCCTGAGCGATTTTGCGCAGGAGGGCGGCTGTTCCGAATTCGCGGACGGGCAGCTTGTGACCCTCGCGGGCGTCATTGCCGCCGCCAGGACGAAAACCACGCGGAACAACAGCCTTATGGCGTATATCCGGCTCGAGGATGCGACGGGCTCCATGGAGCTTCTCGCTTTCCAGCGCGTGCTGGATACGAGCGGCGGTTATATTCGGGAGAACGTCCCCGTGATTGTTAAGGGCCGTATTTCCGTTCGCGACGAAAAAGAGCCTCAGCTGATGGTGGAAACCCTCCGCCCGCTGACGGACCTTGCCCCGCTGAATCGTGAGGATGCGCCGAAGACGGAAAAAACGCTCTGGATCAAGCTTCCGGCAAAGGACGATCCGAGACTCAGGAAGATCGAAAAAATTCTCATCATGTTCGAGGGCGACGAGCGCATGATCGTCTGCTTTGCGGATACGGACAAGCGGCTCCGCGCAAGCTGCCTGGTGCATACCTCACTGATCAATGAGCTGACTGAAATGCTCGGCGCGGAGAATGTCATCGTCAGATAAGAAACATCCGCCTCATCACCGCGGCCGGGCAGGGTCCGCAGGAGGAAAAGCGTTACGCGAAAAATTCGATCGGCACTTGACATTCCGGCGCATGACTTGTATGCTTAGTCTGCGGTTCGCGCTTGTCAGGCCGGGCTGCGCTTCATGTCTATGCGCAAAGAGACGGACTCCGCCGACAAGAAGAAACACGCTGAAAGCTGCCGGTCACGGATAAAAGGCGGCAGTTTTTTTGAAACAACGAGTTAGTCGCACCTAACTTATTTCGAAAGGAGCCTTCTGTATGAAACAAGAAAAACCTCAAAAGAAAGGCATGGCGCGGCTGCTGGAGCTGGGCGCGCGCAAAAAGGGGCTGATCGTGTCTTCCTGCGTACTGGCTGTAATCAGCGTCACGGTGTCGTTCGCGCCGTTCATCGCCATTTATTACATCATCCGGGAGCTCGTCATCCATTTCGCCGACTTGGGCGCGCTGGACACGGCGTACATGACAAAGCTCGGCTGGCTGGCGGCGGGCAGCGCGGTGGGCGCGATTTTACTGAATTTCCTCGCGCTGATGTGCAGCCACCTTGCGGCGTTCAAGACCCAGTACGAGCTAAAACTGGAGTACACGGCGCATATCGCGTCGCTGCCGCTGGGCTTTCACAGCGCGAATTCTACGGGCAGGCTGCGCAAAATCGTGGACGAGAATATCGAAAAGCTGGAGGGCTTCGTGGCGCACCAGCTTCCGGACATCGCCGGTTCGTTCGCCATGCCGGTTATCACGCTGGTCGTGCTGTTTGTGTTCGACTGGCGGCTGGGGCTGGCAAGTCTCGTCCCTATCATCGCGGCGTATGGCATTCAGATGGCGGCGATGGGGGACGGAAAATCAAAGAAATTTATGAAGCAAGATCAGGATTCTCTGGAGGATATGAACAACGCCGCCGTGGAATATGTGCGCGGCATTTCAGTCGTGAAAGCGTTCAATCAAACGATCTTCTCTTTCCGCAGCTTCCATGACATCATTACGAATTACGGACGCTTTGCAAAAAACTATACGATCTCATTTGAAAAGCATATGTCGGCGTTCATGACCATCATAGGCCATGTGTATGTGTTTGTGATCCCCGTGATCATTCTGATTGCCGGCGGGGCGGACGATTACGCCAAATTCGCGCTGGCGTCTGTGTTCTACATCGTGTTTTCGTTCGCGCTGGCGACGCCGTTTACGAAGCTCATGTACGTGTCGGCCCTCAGCACACAGATTTCCGACGGCATTGCGCGTATGGACAGCATGCTGGCCTCGCAGCCGCTGACCGAAACGAAGAATCCGAAAACAACTGCGGAATATTCGGTTTCCTTTGAAAAGGTGATCTTTTCCTATATGAGCGGGGAAGAAAGCGAAACAGCCGCGCTGAACGGCGTGAGCTTTACCGCAGGGCAAGGCGCGGTCACGGCGCTTGTCGGCCCGTCCGGGAGCGGCAAGTCCACTATCGCCCATCTTATTCCGCGCTTTTATGACGTGAATGAAGGCGCGATCAAAATCGGCGGCACGGACATCCGGGATATAGCGGGCGATTACCTTATGTCCATCGTGGGTTTCGTATTTCAGGATGTGTTCCTGTTCAAGCAAAGCGTCGCCGACAACATCCTGATTGGCGACAAAAACGCCTCGCGGGAGCAGGTCCTCGCCGCCGCCAAGGCCGCGCAGTGCCACGAGTTCGTTGAAAAACTGCCGCAGGGCTATGATACGGTCATCGGTTCGGGCGGCGTGCATCTCTCCGGAGGCGAACGCCAGCGAATTGTGATCGCGCGGGCGATTTTGAAAAACGCGCCGATCTTGGTTCTGGACGAGGCCACAGCCTTTGCCGACCCTGAGAATGAGCAGAAAATCCAGCTCGCCCTGTCGGAGCTGATGAAAAACAAGACCGTCATCATCATCGCGCACCGGCTTTCCACTGTGCGGGGCGCGGACAAAATCCTTGTGGTGGACAAGGGAAAAATCGTGGAGGAAGGCCGGCATGCCGCGCTCTTGAACGCAAACGGGCGTTACAGCCGTATGTGGGCGCAATACACCGGCGCAATGGATTGGACACTTGGGAAAACGGAGGTGACCGCGAATGTTCGGAATTAAAAAACTGTTAAGGCTGTCGGACGAGGGTTATAAGGACTTGAACCGCGGGGTGTTTGCCGCGGTACTGTCCAATATTTGCATGTTCCTGCCCTTTGGCATCGCCGTTCAGGTCATCACCCTGCTTTTACGGCCCCTGACGGACGGCGGAACGCTCGATACGGGCCGGCTATGGCTCTGGCTTGGCGCAGGCCTTGCCGCCGCCGTACTGTATTTTTTCGTCTATACCAACGAGTACTGCAGGACCTATACGGCAGCTTACAGCGAGACGGAGAAGCTCCGCGTGGAGGTGGCGGAAAAACTGCGCCGCCTGCCGCTGAGCTTCTTTAACCGCAAGGACTTGTCGGAGCTGACCACCAACATCATGGGCGACTGCGCTTCGATTGAACACAGCATGAGCCACGTGCTGCCGAACCTTCTCGGCGGCAGCATCACTGTCACGCTGGTCTGCGTCCTGCTTGCGGTTTACGACTGGCGTATGGCGCTGGCGCTCTTTGCCGCGCTGCCCGTAGCCTTCGGGCTGATTTTTGTGACAAAAAAGCTGACGTCCATCGGGGACAGGCACGTCCGGGCCAAGCTGAACGTGGCGGAGCAGATGCAGGAGTATCTGGAAGGCATCAAGGTCGTCAAGGCTTTCGGCCTTGCCGGTGAGAAATCCGCCGCGCTGAAAAACGCCCTGCATACCATGCTGAAAGAAGCCCTGACATTTGAAGTGATAGCCGGGACCTTTATCACCCTCGCCATGATGGTCCTGCAGGTTGGCATCGGACTGGTGACGCTTGTGGGCGTGACCCTCTTGACGGGCGGAACGCTTTCGCCGATTGCGCTGATGATGTTCCTGATTATTAGTGTGAAAATCTACTCGCCGATCATCGTGATTCTCACCCTGCTGCCGGAGTTTTTCTATATGCTGGTATCCACTAGGCGTATGCAGACGCTCCGCGAGGAAACGCCTATGACCGGCGATGAGAACGCGGAGCTCGCCGATTACACGGTGGAACTGAAAGACGTGTCTTTTGCCTATAATGAAACGGACGTTATCCAAAACGTCAGCCTGAGCATCCCGCAAAACAGCGTGACCGCGCTTGTCGGGCCGTCCGGCAGCGGAAAGACGACCGTTTCCCGCCTGATCGCCCGGTTCTGGGATGTACGCACCGGCGAGATTCTTGTCGGCGGACGAAATATCCGTGAAATCGACCCGGAGCGGCTGATGCGCTATATGAGCTTTGTGTTCCAAGACGTGGTGCTTTTCAATGATACGGTGATGAATAATATCCGTATCGGCAGGAAAGATGCGGCGGACGAGGACGTCTGCGCGGCAGCGAGGCTGGCACGGTGCGATGAATTTATCCGGGAGCTGGCGGAGGGCTACGAAACCGTAATCGGGGAGAACGGCTCTACCCTGTCAGGCGGCGAGCGCCAGCGGATTTCCATCGCCCGCGCCCTCTTAAAAAACGCGCCGATCGTTCTGCTGGACGAAGCCACTTCCAGCCTTGACCCGGAAAACGAAACGCAGATCCAGGCCGCGATCTCGGAGCTGGTCAAAGGCCGGACAGTGATCGTGATTGCCCATCGTCTGCGCACCGTCCTTGGCGCGGATAAAATCGCCGTGCTGGATAACGGCAGGCTGATCGAGGAAGGGACCGGCGAAAAGCTGCTCGGGCAAAACGGCCTGTTTGCGCGGCTGTACGGGATACAGCGCGAAAGCCTCGGCTGGATGGTCGGCGCGTAAAAACCCGGCTCCACAGCGCGCGTTACGGTTTCAGGCGGTTTTCACAGAAAGGCGGGTCTCCCGGCGGCTCTCCGCACTTTTATCCGCTGTTTCTTCGGACACGCGGACAGTGAACATATTTGGGGCTGCCAACAGAAAAGAAAACGGGCAAGCATAAAGTGATCGCCCTGAACCGTCAGGCGGTCAGGGCGATCGTTTTATATTTCCCGCACAGGCGGGGCAGGTATATCTTCGCCGACAACCGGGCGGGCGCGGCTTCGATCAGCCGGCTTTTGCCGATGGCGAATCAGCCTATGAACAGAATAAGCGGGCACACCCCGTCTCCGTGCCGAAACCCTGAGCGCACGGACAGGGACGCGCTTCAATCGCGCTTGCGGCGGTAACCGCTTTTTTTGTCGGAATATATGCGGCTGTCGGAAATACGGCTGTCGGATTCTTGCATGAACTGTTTGAGCTTATCCTCGAAGCTGGGTTCGGAGGAGACAGACTGAGAAAAAGACTTTTGGGCAAAGCCGTTCTGCCGGCCGGAAAATTCTTTCGGCCTGGCCGGGAAAGGGCGCGGTTTGGGCAGGCGTTCCGCCTCGGCGCGCGGCGCGGGCGCTTCGGCCTTTTTCATTGAAAGATTGATTTTTCCCGCTTCGCTGATGCCGATGACCTTGACCTTAACGGTCTGCCCGTCGCTTACATGGTCGTGAACGTCGTTGACATAGCTGTTGGCGATTTCCGAGATGTGAACAAGACCGTTATTGCCATCCGGCAATGAAACGAAAGCGCCGAATTTCGTGATGCCCGTAACTTTGCCCTCAAATATCTCTCCCACTATAGGCTGCATATAAGAGCTTTTTCCTCCTGTCCTGTTCGACGCGACCGGCCGCCGCCCGATAGTTCAGTTGTTGATGTCGAAAAAAATCTTTTCGCCGGGTTTGACAAGACCGAGCTTATTCCTCGCTATGTCCTCGATCGTGTCGGGATCGGTGCTGTGGTCTATCGCATATTGCAGCTCCGAGTTTGTCTGAAGCCCGTTGTCGACCTGTGTTTGCAGGACGCCGCGCGTTTCGCGCGCGTCCGATATCTGAACCTTCAGCGACACCAGTGTTATGCCTGCGTAAACGATGATGGCCAGAATGACGATTTTCGTCATCAGGCCCGCCCGTCGGAATTTCATTGCCGTCATCCCTCCCGTTAAGTGCCTGATCCGAGGACCTATCAGAGCGCTTTCTTCTGTGGCCGATCCCCATCTTATACCATTCACAGCATTTTTGGAAGAGCTTTTTTATAAGTTTTTGAAGTTCCGAGAGCTTTTTAAACAAAATTTTGACAGGCCTGAGCACAAAAGCGGCAATTTGGACCGCAAAGGAAACACAGGCGGTGAAAAGCCCAAGAAAAACGCAGCTGAAAAGAACGAAATACACCGCCGCGCCCACAAAGGCGCAGAGCGCGATATAAATCCGCAGCGCGCCGTTCCCCGGAGCCATCCCGAGGTAGAACAGGAGGAAAAAACCGAAAAGGCAGGCAATAAGATCACAGACGCCGGTCCAGAGGAGATTTTTCGCTTTCAGCCGGACCGCTTTCAGCACGTCATAAACTACGCCGAAAACCAGCCCGCCTGAGAAAGCGCAGAAGGCTGTGAGGAACTGGTATAAGACAGGCTGTTCCAAGCGCTATTTAAACAGGCGCGACCAGAGGCTTCCGCCCGGCGCGGTTTCTTCATAGCCAAGGTCGGTGATCAGCCCCGTTACGGCCAGCTCGCCCGAATCGAGACTGAGCTGATCGATATGCAGCTCACCGCCCCGGATAATGAGGCTGCCTTTCGAGGTCCTTGCGACGATCTGCCTGTCGTCAAAGCTCTCAACGTCCGTGACGCCGGTCACGGACAGGCGGGCTCTGTCCTCCATGATGACATTGTGCGGCCGGGGCGACGGTTTTTCCTTTTCTTCATATAACATAGCGTATACCTCCGTATTTTATGGTGGTATATCCTATGCTCGTCCTGCGGCCGTTATGCGGCCGGCTTGCCGGCGCTGAGCGCGAGCGCATCGTCCGCCATGGCAAGCAGCCCGTCGAGACCGGCCTCATAATAATCCGCCTGGTTCCAGAGCATGACGCCCTGCGCCTCGAAGCCGGTATCCTGAAGCCCGGAGAAAAACGCCGAATAAGCGGTTTCATAGTCCTCGCGCGAAGCCTCTGCGTTCCCGATCCGGAAGCTTTCGCCGATCGTCTCGCCGGTATCCGCGTTGTAGTCCTCGTATTTATAGAGAAGGCTCGTCAGTGTCAGCGCGCCTTCGTCGCCGCAATCGAAACGGATAAGCTCCGAGTATGCGAAATCGACCGCGCCGTTGCCGCTTTCCACGATAAAGAATTCCCCGCCGGTCTGCGTATCCCGGACAAGGCGGAAATCGTCGAAACGGTTCGCGTTGACGCTGACAGCGCTCATATAGCCGCTGCCGAAGGCCGAGGAAACGGTTTCCAGATTGGCCGAAACGCAGACGGCCTGATTATTTATGATGTCAAAAAACTGAAGGCCCATCGCGGCGGAGGCGCCCGCGTCAAAAACAAGCATTTCGATCCCGCCGTCCCCGTCAAGATCGATAAAGCCGATCCCGGAAATGCCGCCGTAGAACGCGTCGGAGAGCTTTTTATAATTGTCGTTAAGAAAGGCGCGGAAAAGCGCGCCGCGCGCCGTATTGTCAACCGGCTCTGCGGAAGGGGTCGGCGAGGGGTCGGGTGGTGCCGAAACAGCGGCCTCCGTGGCGGGCGCCGCGCTGTTTTCGGGGGGCGCAGACGAAATCGGGGTATCAGACGGCACAGCAGCCCGATTTGCGCAGGCACACAGCAGGGTAAGGGCCAATATCCATATATAAATTCGGCGGAGCTTGAGCATGATAACCTCCATAATTCCTGTGAAAGCGGCTTCCCGCGGCTGCCGTGCCTGTCAGCGACGGATAAAACAGGCGCAGCGGCTTTCTCTGTATTATAGCATGAACGCAGCGAATGATATCATGTGCCATGCGGCGCGTCCTGCGCCGCGGCATGAAATCGTATATAAATAATCGCTTGCGATTATTATAGCATAGGCCCTTCGCGCGGTAAATAAAAACGGATCATTTGTAGAATTTGTTCCAAATTTGAAATCAGCCTGCGCCGCTTTGTCATTTCGAAGAATGGAAACGGCCCGTACCGGCCGGCAAAACGGCGGCGGTCAATGACCGCCGCCGGATATAATATCAGTGATAATCCGTGATATTTTTTTCAGAGAACCTTTGCCAGAAAGCTTTTGAGCCGGCCGCTTTGCGGCCGGTCAAAGACGGCGGAGGGCGTGTTCTCCTCCACGACTCTGCCTTCGTCCATGAAAATGACCCTGGAGCCGACCTCCCGCGCGAAGCCCATCTCGTGCGTAACGACGATCATCGTCATGCCCTCGTTGGCAAGCTGCTTCATGACCTCAAGCACCTCGCCGACCATTTCAGGGTCAAGGGCGCTCGTCGGCTCGTCGAAAAGCATGACCTCCGGGCTCATGCAAAGGGCGCGGACGATCGCGATGCGCTGCTTCTGTCCGCCCGAGAGCTGGCTGGGATAGGCGTTCGCCCGATCCTCGAGCCCAACGCGCTTTAAAAGGGCCATCGCCTGGGCGTCGGCTTCTTCCCTACGTCTTTTGAGAATTTTTATCGGCGCGGCGGTCATGTTCCTCAGGATCGTCATATGCGGGAAAAGATTGAAATGCTGAAAAACCATGCCCATTTTCCGGCGGTGCAGGTTGATATCAGTTTTCTCGTCTGTGATATCGGCGCCGTTGAAAAGAATGTGTCCCCCGGTCGGCACCTCGAGCAGGTTCAGGCAGCGCAGAAAGGTGGACTTTCCGCTGCCGGAGGGGCCGATCACGACCACGACCTCGCCCTTGCGTATCTCCTCCGAGATACCGTCAAGCGCCTTGATACTGCCGCCGTTATAGTATTTTTTCAGATCGCTTACACTGATGAGCGTTTTATCGTTCACTTGCGCGCAGCCTCCTTTCGAGACTGCCCAGCAGCCAACTGAGAATCATTACAAGGGCAAGATAAATCAGCGCTATTGCGATCAAGGGCATAAACGCCTGATAGGTTTTACCTTGAATAAGCATGGCGGCCTTCGTCAGATCGCGCAGTCCGATGACCGTGACGATCGAAGTCTCCTTGAGGAGCGTTATCAGCTCGTTGCCCAGAGCGGGTAAAATCATTTTTATTGCCTGAGGAATGATGATCAGGCGCATCGTGCCGGCATAGCCAAAGCCGAGAGAACGGCCAGCCTCCATTTGACCGGGATCGACAGACATGATCCCGCCGCGGATGATTTCCGATGCATAGGCGCCGGAATTGATCCCGAAGGCAAGCACAGCAACGCCGATCTGATTGCGCGTATTGCTGAAGATAACGAAATACATGATGAGGAGCTGCACCATCATGGGGGTTCCGCGAATCACGGTGGTATATACCTTGCACAAGGCGTTGAGTATCTTCAGAACAGGATTGACCTTTCTGAGCGCCTGCTGATCATGGGCCGCCCGGATGACCGCGATGATGATACCCAGCGCAATACCCAAAATCAGCGCGAGCAGCGTGACAAGCAAGGTGGTACCCAGACCTTTTATGTAGAGCAGCCAACGGCCGCCTTCCACAAAGCTCTGATAAAAATCCTTTTGTAGCTCAGGCCAGAATTCCAAGCGGCGCTTCCCCTTTCCTTCGGAAAAGAGGGGAGGCCAAAAGGCCGCCCCTCAGCTGCAAAACCTATGATCAGCCGGCTTTGATATATTTATCTACAATACTCTGGACCGTGCCGTCTTCAATGAGCGCCTTAAGAACGGTATTCACCTTATCTGTAAGCGCGGTGTTTTCCTTCGATACGCCGATCGCGTATTCCTCGGTCACAAACGGCGTTTCAAGAATAACAAGCCCGGGATTGTCCGCGACATAGGCTCTTGCAGGCTCGTTATCAATAACGACGCAGTCGACCTTTCCGGAAATGAGCGCCTGAACGGCTGTCGCCCCGTTTGTATAGGCGATCACGCTGTCTTCGCCAAAGCCGCCGTTCTCAGGCGTATCGGAGCAGTAGATATAGCCTGTCGTGGCTTCCTGTGTGCCGATCATGTGGCCCTCGAGGTCGTCGGCGGATTGGATTTCCGAGCCTTCCTTAACGATGATGACCTGCTTGCCGGTCGCGTAGCTGCTTGTAAAGTCAATATTCTCCAGACGATCTGGGCGCACTGTGAGGCCGGCCATGGCTATGTCGCTTTTGCCTGACTGGACGGCCGTAATGACCGAGCTGAAGTCCATGTCGTCGACGACAAGCTCGAGATCGAGACTCTCGGCGATCTTTGCGGCGATTTCCACGTCGATGCCTTCAAAGCCGCCGCCGTCCTTGACCATCTCATAAGGCGGAAAAGCCGCGTTTGTCGCCATATGGAGCTTTCCGCTCTCTACGGTCGTAACCGCACCGGATCCTTTTGTGCCGCCGCAGGCGGCCAAAGACAGGAGCATAGCAAGCGCGAGAACGGCAAGGAACACCTTTTTAATGTTTTTCATTCGATTTCACCCCATAAAATAAATCATTATCCGGTTTTTGTTCCGTTTGTTTGATTATATTACGGAGTGAATGATTATTCAAGAGGTTTTTCGATGTTCTCATAAATTCTGCATATTACCTAAAATTATAGGCATAAATATGCAATTTTCACATAACATCTTGGAACATCCGCATAAATATTCATTGTTTGCTGTTTGGTGCAGTTTTTCCTCCGTGTTTTTCCACAAGCCCGCCGTATTTTTCGCACAACCGGATCCGCTCGTCTTCCCTGCCGCCGACAGCCTCGACGGCAATCGCGGATTCCTCGGAAAGCGGAGAGATCCGCACCCGGCAGTGCCCGTCCAAAAGGCTGATGCCGTCGCTGAAATCAGCGCCCGTTTCCCAGAGAACGGCGGAGAGTGCCCGCATCAGCCCGGCCCTGTTATCACAGGAAATTTCGCGGCGGAGTCCGGCCGAGCACCGCTCCGGTTTTTTGTCCGGTTCGGCCGGGGAAGGTACAGTTGACGGCCCGGCCGCGATCACGTCGCCGCGGCCGGTCACAGTGCCGGGATACAAGGCCACGCCGCTGCAAACGACTGTTCCGCTGATCACACAGGCCTCTCCGATTTTCGCGCCGTCGATCACGGAGTTGACGACCCGGCTGTAAGCGCCGATCCTGCTGCCCGCATGTATGACGCTCCGGCCGATGACCGCGTCGTGACCGATCGCGGCGCCGTCGCAGATAACGCAGGGCGGCTCCAGGCGGATGGAAGCCGGCAACCCGACGGGGGCGTGAACGCCGGAGGGCAGGCTGTTGCTCTGCGCGGGGCGGAGCTTGAGCCTGCCGTCGAGCGCGTCGAGACAGCAGCGCAGATAGCTGCGGCTGTTTCCGATATCGCACCAGTAGCCCTGCATGGGGATACCGACGATATCCAAATGCCTGGCGGCCATCAGCGGAAAAAGATCGCGCGCGAAGTCAAAGGCCGTATCCGGGGGGATCAGCGCGAAGATCTCCGGTGAAATCATATAGATGCCGGTGTTGACAAGGTCTGTCACGACCCGCTCCCAGCTTGGTTTTTCAATGAAGCTGACGACCCGGCCGCTGCTGTCGGTCAGCACGGTTCCGTAGGGCAGGGGCTCCGAATGCGGATACAGCGCTATCGTGACGGGCGCGCCGCGCCGCTTGTGCTCGGCCGCCAGGTAAGTTAAGTCGAAATCGCAGGCCGCGTCTCCGCTGATGACCAGAAAATCCGCGTTTCCGATAAAATCCTCGCAGCAGCGGACGCCGCCCGCCGTTCCCATCGGCTTTTTTTCGACCCGGTACTGCATTGAAACGCCGAAGGCCGAGCCGTCGCCGAAATGGCGCATTATGGACTCGGGCCTGTGCCCCAGCGTGGCGCACAGCTCCGTAAAGCCGTGCATTTTCAAAAGGGCGACAAGGTGCGCCATCAGCGGACTTCCGAGAAGTCCGGTCATCGGCTTGGGCAGGGCTTCGCATATCGGCCGGAGCCGCGTTCCTTTTCCGCCCGCCATAATGATCGCTTTCAAAGCATCACGCCCCTTCAAATAAAGTCTTTCCCGGGCGCGATGAAAATAACCGCGGAAAAATTCCGCGGTGACGCTGTTTTTTGATGCTTTTGCAAGGCTGCTATTGTAATGCGCAAAAAACGTTGATATAATAAAAACCCCGCCGCGGCATATGCTGCGGAAAGTGGCCTTATTCAACAATACTGTTCCGGCGCGCCGGGCCGAGCTGCGGAAAGTTCGTCTTTTCAGGAGAGAGGTAAGCGGATGAACAACAACTTGAAAAGACTGCTCGAGCCGGGAACAAGGCTGTATGTCTTTTTCCTCGTGGTTTTTGCGGGCATCGGCTTCATCTTCAATAGCAAGCTGGCTGTTGCGGAGATCGCCATTGTCGCCCTGCTGCTGGTTTATTCGATAACGGTCAACCGCCGCAGGCGCAAAGACTTTCTGGCCTATCTCGAATCGGTCGCGGCCGACATCGAAGCAGTCAAGAGCGACACGCTCGTCAATTTCCCTCTGCCGATGGTGGCGTTCAAGCTGGAGAACACCGCGATCGTCTGGGGAAACAGCTTTTTTTCGGAAATCTTCGGCAAAAAGAAGTTTCATTTTGATATGCGGATTTCAGACCTCGCGCCGGGCTTCACGTCCAAATGGCTGACCGAGGGCAAGCTTCAGTATCCTGAGCCGATCGAGGCAGGCGGCAGGCGCTTCCGGATCTACGGCAATATTATTAGAGGCGAGGGCGAGAACAGCCGGGGCTTCATGGGCATCAGCTTCTGGCTGGATGTTACGGAATACGAGCAGCTCCGGGAGGAATACGAAAGCTCGCGTCCCATCGTCGCTATCGTCCTTTTCGACAATCTTGACGAGATCTCCAAAAACCAACCCGAGCGGGTCAGGACCCGGCTGCAGAACGCGGTCTCGGAAAAGGTCGAAAACTGGTGCTCAGACATGGGCGGCATCGTCTGCCACTACGACAAGGAGAGATACCTCGTCATCTTTGAGCAGCGGCATTATCAAAGGCTGGCCGGCGAGAAATTCTCGCTTATGGACAGCGTGCATGAGCTCGTGAGCTCCAGCGGCATTCACGCCTCCGTCAGTATCGGCGTCGGCCGGGACGGCGGAAGCTTTGAGGAAAACTATAATTTCGCCCTGCTGAGCACGGAGATGGCGCTGTCCCGGGGCGGCGATCAGACCGTTATCAAAAACCGCTTCAATTTCGAGTTTTTCGGTGGGCGCGGAACAGAGATCGAGTCCCGGACCAAGGTCAAGTCCCGCGTGATCGCAAACGCGTTGTCGGAGCTGATCAAAAGCTCCGGCCAATTGCTTATCATGGGCCACAAATACGGCGATATGGACTCGGTCGGCGGTGCGGCAGGGCTTTGCTGTATTGCGCGCAAGCTCGGGCGCAGGGCGTATATCGTCGTCGATGAGCGCAACTGCGCCGCCGGCAGTCTCCTCGAAAGGCTGAAGGCCGCGCCGGAATACCGGGATGCGGTGATTTCTCCGCAGGAGGCGATCCTGCGGGCGGACAGGGATACGCTGTTGGCCGTCGTCGATACCAACAGGCCCGAGCAGGCCGAGGACAAAAACCTGCTGATGGCCTGCAACCGGGTCGTCGTGATCGACCATCACAGGCGGGCGGCAAGCTATATCCAGAATGCCGCGCTGACCTTCCTCGAGCCCTACGCGTCCTCGGCGTGCGAGCTGGTCTGTGAGCTGGTGCAGGAGCTGGTCGAGCAGACGGATATCCTCAAATCTGAGGCCGACGCGCTGCTTGCCGGCATCGTGATGGACACGAAAAATTTCACCCTGCGTACCGGCGAGCGCACCTTCGACGCCGCGGCCTTCCTCAACAGGGCGGGCGCGGATACGATCACTGTCAAGAAGCTCCTCCAGAACGACATAGACGACACGGTCGCGCGTTATAAGATCCTGCAGAAGGTCCGCGGCTATCGGGACAATATCGCCGTCGCCGTGATCGAGGAGCCGCAGGATCGGACCGTCGCGGCACAGGCCGCAGACGAGATGCTCAATATTACGGGGATCCAGGCCTCCGTTGTCATTTACCCGACCGGCAGCGGCGGAGCCATCATTTCGGCGCGTTCTATCGGAGAAATCAACGTTCAGCTCCTGCTCGAGACACTTGGCGGAGGCGGCAACAAATCCGCTGCCGGCGTCCAGTTCGAGAACATCACGCTGCAGGACGCGGCCGGCCGCCTGTTCGAAGCCATCGACAACTATTTTAAAGAGTAGGCGCGGCGGGTCTCTCACATTTTCGGAAAGCGAGGTAAGCTTCAATGAAGGTCATTTTTATTTCGGATGTCAGGGGTCAAGGGAAAAAAGACGAGATCAAAGAGGTCTCCGACGGCTATGCCAGAAACTACCTCTTCCCCAGAAAGCTGGCTCTCGAGGCCAGCGCGGACGCGCTCAACGCCATAAAGCTTAAGGAAAAGGCCAAAGCCGCGCAGGCCGCCAAAGAGAAGGCGCTCGCACAGGAAAACGCGAAAAAGCTGGAATCGGTCGTCGTCAGGATTCCCGCAAGAGCGGGCGCGGGCGGGAAACTCTTCGGCTCCGTCACCTCCAGGGAAATCAGCGACGCGCTCTCGGCTCAGTGCGGCATCCCGATCGATAAGCGGGATATTGTGCAGACCGAACCGATTAAGAATTTCGGCGCCTACGCCGTCAAATGCAAGCTCGGCTACGAGGTCGCGGGCACGATCAATCTCATTGTGACGGAAGAAAAATAGAAGCGGCAAAGGACTGCATTATGGACGAACTGTTTGAACTCAGGGTGCCGCACTCGGCGGAAGCGGAGCAGGCCGTTATCGGCGCGATGCTCATTGACCCCGCCTGCGTTCCGGACGTTCTTCAGAGGGCAAAAAGCGAGGATTTTTACCTCGAGCTGAACCGTGACGTCTTCGATACGATCAGCAGCATGTACGTATTCGGCAAAACGGTCGACCCGATCACCGTTTTGGACCAGCTGCGCATCCGCGGCTGCCTGCGGGATAATTCCCAGAGCTATCTGCTCGAGCTGATGCAGCTCACCCCGACCGCGGCGAACGTGATGAAATACGTGGAGATCCTGCGCGGGCAGTCGCTCCTGCGGGCGCTTCTCAAGGTCGGAAACGACATTACCGAGATGGTGCGCACGGGCGCCGGCGAGGCCGACGCCATGCTCGAGGCGGCGGAACGGAAGGTCTACGCGCTGCGGCAGGGAAGGACCGTCGGCGGCCTGGTGACGATTTCAAGTGTGATCCAGGACGTCTACAATCAGATCTCCGTTATGGCGGCGGAGGGCAGCAAAATGCCCGGCCTGCCGACAGGACTCCCCGATCTGGACAGCGCGATACTCGGCCTGAACAAGGGCGACCTCGTGGTGATCGCGTCCCGTCCCGGTATGGGTAAGACGAGTATCGCGCTCAATATCGCCCTCAGCGTCGCCAAAACCTCGAACAAAATCGTCGCTGTTTTTTCCCTCGAAATGTCGCGCGAGCAGCTGGCTGTGCGCCTTCTCGCGGGCGAGGGCCTGATCGACGGCCAGAAGCTGCTCACCGGCCGGCTCAGCCAGGCCGACTGGGAACGGATCGGTACGGCAGCCTCGGTTATCAGCGAAACGGATATTCTGATCGACGACAACCCAGCGCTCTCCGTCGCGGATATGAACGCGCAGTGCCGCAGGCTGGACAACCTCGGCCTCGTGGTCATCGACTACCTGCAGCTTATGCAGTCGGCGGGATCAGGGCATACTTATGCGGGAGAGAGCCGCACGACGGCCGTTTCAGACATGAGCCGTGCGCTTAAAATTATGGCGAAGGAGCTGAACGTGCCGGTTGTCTGCCTTTCTCAGCTCTCCCGGGCCAACGAGGGCAGAACGAATAAGCGCCCCGCCCTTTCCGACCTGCGCGAATCCGGTGCGATCGAGCAGGATGCGGATATTGTTATCGGCCTTTACCGGGAGGGCTATTACGATAAGGAATGCCCAACGCCGAACGACGCCGAGGCCATCATCCTCAAAAATCGCCACGGCGAACCGCGGAAGATCCCCCTCATGTGGCTGCCGGAATACACCAGCTACGTCTCGGCCGATCGGCGGCACGACGATAATGAATACTGACCTTTGCGAAAAATACGCTATGCTCCCCAGGAGCGGGCTCGTCCTCTGCGCCGTCTCCGGCGGAAAGGACTCCATGTACCTGCTCGAACAGCTGCGTACCCTCGCCCCGGACTACGGCTTTGCGCTGCACTGCGCGCATTTCGACCATCGGCTGCGCGGCGCGGAATCGTACAGGGACAGGGCTTTTGTTGCGGACTGGTGCAAAAAGCGGGAAATCCCCTGCCATATCGGCTCGGCGGATGTCGCGGCCTATGCCGCGGAAAAAAGGCTGGGCATTGAAGCGGCCGCGCGTGAGCTGCGCTATGCCTTCCTCGAGGAGACGGCCGACGCGCTGCACGCCGTGCGCATTGCGACGGCGCACACGGCGGACGACAACGCCGAGACCCTGCTGCTGAACCTCGCGCGGGGAAGCGGGCTGAAGGGCCTTTGCGGCATTCCCCCGGTCAGGGGCAGAATCGTCCGGCCGCTGCTTGAAACCGGCTCGGACGAGGTGCTGCGCTGGCTCGAGGAAAACGGTATCCCCCATATCGAGGATTCGACCAATGCCGAGGACGCTCACGCGCGAAATCGTGTCCGCCGCCATATCATGCCGGAGCTGAAGTCGCTGAACAGCGGTTTTTCGGAAAATTTGATCCGTTGCCAGTCGCTGCTGCGCGAGGATGAGGCCTATCTCGACACGCTTGCGGAGGATTTTTATGACAGAAACGTCCTGAACGGCCGCGTTTCTGCCGCGGCTTTTGCCGCGCTCCCCGCACCGATCGCCGCGCGGGTGCTCGCGCGTATCCTGCCGGACGGCCTGTCCAGAACGCATATCGAGGCGGTGCGCCGCATCGCCGCAAGCAGTAAAAAGCACGCCCTCGCGGACCTTCCGGGCCTGCGGGCCGCGCGGGATTACGACAGTCTCGTTTTCGGCGCGGGCCCGCGCCAAATCCTGCCGAAACGGGCGCTCGTTCCCGGTGAGCTTACGCCTCTGCCGGAGGCCGGTCTTGAAATTTTTTGTGAATTAATCGCGGAATGCGAGGAAATTCATAATTCCTTTAACACTTTTTCTTTTCAAAGTGATAGTATCCGTGGTAAGATATTTGTTAAGTCCCGTGCGGAAGGCGATAAAATCCGGCTCGCGGGAAGAAATTGCACCAAGACGCTGAAAAAGCTTTTTTCCGAGACCGGCCGCAATGGCAGCCAAGCGCCGCCCGTTCCCGTTTTTTACGACAGCGCGGGCGTCATCGCCGTTTATGGCTTCGGCATCGCCGAACGCTGCGCGCCCGAGGGCCGCGGCAGCGTTCTCAGGCTTACGGTCAGGCCGCTTCGCGCCGTGGGATAAAGACGGGCCTCAACAGCCGACGCAGCACATATTTTTATAGCTTTCCGCAGGCAAGCTATAAAAAACTGCCATGCGGCGCGTCCCGCGCCGCGGCATAAGATTTAAGCGCGTGCACACAAAGTGCGCACATGCGTGTAAAAACAGTTTCACAGAAACTATTTTTTATTGTTTTTCAGGGAGAAGCCACGGGATGACAGAAGACATATTAAAGATCCTGCTGACCAAGGAGCAGCTCGAAGCGCGCGTTAAAGAGCTGGGCAGGGAACTGACCGAGAGGTTTGCCGGCGGTGAGCCGCTCTTCATCGGCGTTCTAAAGGGCAGCTTTATTTTTATGGCCGATCTTATCAGAAACGTTAAGCTCAAGTGCGCGATGGACTTCATGGCCGTCTCTTCATACGGCCGCGAAACCTCGACCTCCGGCGCGGTGAAAATAAACAAGGATCTCAATGAGGATATTTCCGGCCGCCACGTTATTATCGTCGAGGACATTCTCGACAGCGGCGTGACCCTGAATTATCTGTGCGGATACCTCAGGAACAGAAAGCCGGCATCCATCACGCTGGTTGCGCTTCTGGACAAGCCGGCCAGACGCAGGGCGGCGATCCGGGCCGACTTCATCGGCTTTGAAGTGCCGGACGAATTCGTGGTGGGTTATGGGCTGGACTATGCGGAAAGATACCGCAACCTTCCCTTTGTGGGCATCCTGAAGCCCGAGGTCTATGCCAATTGACAGAGCTTTACCGTTCCCGCCTTGGCACGGCGGCAAAACGCGCGGCATTTAACGCAAAGGAAGTGATTTTTACTTGAAGAAAAACCGAAACCAAACCAGAGACGTAGGATTTTATATCCTGATCCTCGTTATTCTTCTGGCAACGGTTTTTGCAATGAGGACCCAGCCTGAGGAATCGCAGGAAGTCACGGACTCCGACATTCATACCCTGTTTGCCGACGGGCGGGTCAAAACGGTCGAGGCTGTCGGGAATGAGCTGACGCTCGAGCTTTACGAGCCTTTCGACGGCAGCACAACCGTGACCAAAGTGCTGGCTTCAATCGAGCTTTTCCGTCTGGAATACGACGACATGATAACTGCGCAGAAGGAAGCGGGTATTATTGAGAAATATGACTATCAGGAGCCGTGGACAGCGCCCTGGTGGCTTAGTTTCCTGCCCTATCTCGGTGCGATAGTAATCTTCGCGGTCCTCTGGTATACCATGATGAAAACTGCGGCCAAAAACGGCGGCGCCGGCGGCGCTATCCGCTTTGGCAGAGCCAGGACCCGGCTGGGTGCTGATGAGCAGAAAAAGGTCACCTTTGACGACGTTGCCGGCGCGGAGGAGGAAAAGGCCGAGCTTCAGGAAATCGTCGGCTTCTTGAAAAATCCTGCGTCATATTCCGCGATGGGTGCGCGGATACCGAAGGGCGTCCTGCTCGTCGGCCCTCCGGGCACCGGAAAAACCCTGATCGCCAAGGCGGTCGCGGGCGAGGCGGGCGTTCAATTCCTGTCTATTTCCGGCTCCGACTTCGTCGAGCTTTACGTCGGCGTCGGCGCTTCCCGCGTGCGCGACCTCTTTGACCAGGCTAAAAAGATCGCCCCGGCGATCGTATTCATAGACGAGATCGACGCTGTCGGCCGTCAGCGCGGCTCCGGTCTCGGCGGCGGCCACGATGAGCGCGAGCAGACCCTGAACCAGCTTCTTGTTGAAATGGACGGCTTCGGCAACAACGACGGCGTGATCATTATGGCGGCGACGAACCGGGCGGATATTCTCGACAACGCGCTTCTGCGCCCCGGCCGCTTTGACCGCACGGTCTATGTCGGCATGCCGGACATCCGGGGACGTGAGGCCATCTTGAAGGTCCACGCCAGGGGAAAGGCGCTCGGCGATGACGTCAATCTCAACAGCATTGCCAGAGGTACGCCCGGTTTCTCCGGCGCGGATCTCGAAAATCTCTTAAACGAGGCGGCAATTCTCGCCGTCCGGCGCAATAAGCGCTTTATTACCGCCGATGAGCTTGAGGAAGCGATCCGAAAGGTCCAGATGGGCCCGGAAAAGAAGAGCAAGGTCATGAGCGACAGGGCCAGAAAGCTGACGGCTTATCACGAGGGCGGCCACGCCCTCGTGGGCAAATTCCTGGAGCACACCGACCCCGTGCATTATATTACGATCATTCCCCGGGGACCAGCGGGCGGCGTGACGTATTTCCGTCCCCGCGAAGATGTTGAGAATTTCCAGTCATACAGCGAGCTGTTTGAGGACATTGTGGTGTATCTTGGCGGCAGGCTCTCCGAGAAACTGTTCCTGGACGACATTTCGACCGGCGCCTCCGGCGATATCCAGGCGGCCAGCCGCATTGCCCGCGAGATGGTGACGCGTTTCGGCATGTCACAGAAGCTCGGGCCTATCAGCTTTGACAACTCCGAGCACAGCATCTTTATCGGCCGCGATTTCGGCACGACCAAGAGCTATTCCGAGGAGACGGCGGCGATCATCGACGAGGAAGTCAAGCGCATTTTTGACGAGGCCGCGGCGGTATGCGAGCAGACCTTGCGCGACCACGAGGTCCTGCTGCACGGTGTAGCCGATTATTTGCTGAAAAACGAGAGCATGGACGGCGAAATCTTCGATTATTACTGCGAACACGGCGTTTTCCCCGTCGTTGAGAAAAAGCCCGCGGACGCGCTCCAAATCGAGGAGGTCAAGTCGGACGCGCTCCAGCCCGGCGGCAAGAAGCCCGATAAGCCGAACGGAGAAGTCGGACACTGATAAAACCACGAAGGGCGGAAGTATTTCCGCCCTTTTCGAGAGGATGGGTACTTTTTGAAATTGGGAATAGTCGGCCTGCCGAACGTCGGAAAGAGCACGCTGTTCAACGCCATTACCAACGCGGGCGCGGAAATCGCGAATTACCCTTTCTGCACCATCGACCCCAACGTAGGAACGGTCGCGGTGCCGGATGAGCGGCTCAATTTTCTGGCAAAGCTGTACGATCCGAAAAAAAACACCCCCGCCGTCATTGAATTTGTCGATATCGCGGGCTTGGTCAGAGGCGCTTCAAAGGGCGAGGGCCTTGGCAATAAGTTTTTAAGCAACATCCGGCTGACAGACGCCGTCATTCATGTCGTCCGTTGCTTCGACGATGAAAACATTATCCACGTCGAGGGCCGCAGCGATCCCCTGCGCGATATTGAAATCATCAATTTGGAGCTGATTATGGCGGACATGGAAATGGTCGGTCGCCGCATTGATAAGGCGAAAAAGGCCGCCAAGGGCGGGGATAAAAAATTCCTGCACGAGGCTGACGTTCTGGAAGGATTGTTGGCTCACTTGAACGGCGGAAAGGGCGCAAGAAGCTATCCGTGCGCCCGGGAGGACCGGGAAATCGTGGAGGCCAGCGAGCTGTTATCACTCAAACCCGTTATCTATGCCGTGAACATGGACGAAAAAGGCTTTACTGCCGGCCCTGCGGTCAACGCCTATTATCAGGCGGTGGAAAAGTACGCCGCCGAAGAAGGCGCACAGGTACTGCCGATCTGTGCAAAGATCGAGCAAGAGCTCGGCGAGCTCGCGCCGGAGGACAGAGCGCTCTTTATGGATGAGCTGGGACTGACCGAGAGCGGGCTGGACCGCCTGATCAAATGCGCCTACAGCCTTCTGGGGCTGATCTCCTTCCTGACGGCGGGCAGCGACGAGGTGCGTGCGTGGACGATCAAAAAGGGCACGAAGGCCCCCCAGGCCGCGGGTAAAATCCACACAGACTTCGAGCGCGGCTTTATCCGGGCGGAAATCGTCGCCTTCAGCGGCCTCGCCGCCTGCGGCACAATGGCCGCGGCGCGGGACAAGGGGCTGATCCGCTCTGAGGGCAAAGACTATGTCATGCAGGACGGGGACGTGACCCTGTTCAGATTTAACGTATAAGGAGGGTGCCCAGATGGCAGAGATTATTACCGTAACCGGCCTGAACAAGTCCTTCAAGCGCTCCGCCAAGCAGCAGAAGCTGGAAAAAACCAAGCAGAGGCTTGTCCAAGCAGTCAGCGATCTGTCCTTCAGCGCGCAGCAAGGAGAAATTTTCGGTCTTCTAGGGCCTAACGGCGCGGGCAAAACCACCACGCTCCGTATGCTCGCGACCTTGATAAAGCCTGACAGCGGCGAGGCTGTTCTGGACGGAGCCGCCATCTCTTCACAGCCGGCGCTGGTGCGCACGAAAATAGGCTTCCTGACCAGCGAATTGAAATTGGAGGAGTTCTTCACCCCCAACTACCTCTACGACTTCTTCGCTTCGCTCCACGGCGTTGACCCGGCGCTTCGTGACAGGCGCAAAAGCTACATATTTGAAAAGTTCGGCATCCGCGATTTTGCCGAGGTCAAAATCGCAAACCTCTCTACCGGTATGAAGCAGAAGGCGTCCCTGGCAATTTCCCTCGTCCATGACCCCGAAATCATTATCTTCGACGAGCCGACGAACGGCCTTGACGTCATCACCGCCAAGGTCGTCACCGATTATCTTGTGGACCTCCGCAGACAGGGAAAGACCATCCTCGTCTCCACGCATATTTTCAGCCTGGTGGAAAAAATCTGCGACCGGGTCGGCATTATTATAAACGGCAAAATGACCGCCTGCGATACGCTCGATAACATTCGGGCAGGACAGAGCCTGGAAGACCGGTTTTTTGACATCTATTCAGAAGCGGTAGGTGCGGTAATATGAAAAGCAATGTCATCGCCATTATGAAAAAAGAGCTTGCCCGCTTTTTCGGCGACAAACGGCTGATGCTGTCCGCCGTTCTGCTGCCCGGCATCCTGATCTATCTTGTCTATTCCTTGATGGGCAGCGCGCTGACGGGGATGCTTGAGACTGAGGAAGATTACAGGTATACGCTTTCCACGGTAAATTTTCCCCAGTCTGTATCAGCCCTGACCCGGGATCTGAAAGCCGACATCACGGCCATTGACGCCGCCGAAATCGCGGCTGCAAAGGCCGCCGTCGCTGAAAAGACGCTTGATCTGCTGGCTATTTTCCCGGAGGATTTTGACGCGCAGGTCGCGGCTTATGACCCCGCTTCGGGTGAAACCGCTCCCCGGGTGGCGCTGTATTATAATGCCGCGCGGACCGAATCCGCCGCTGCTTATAACCTGATGACCGGGGTTCTGAACACGTTCGAGAGCGCTTTGGCCAACAAGTTCGACATTAACCCGGGAGATGAAGACTTTGACCTTGCGACGGATAAGGACGCTTCAGGCTTCATATTTTCCTCCCTGCTCCCTATGCTGCTGATGGTTCTCCTGTTTTCCGGCTGCATGGCGGTCGCGCCCGAGGCCATTGCCGGCGAAAAGGAACGCGGAACCATTGCCACCATACTCATTACGCCCGTAAAGCGCAGCGAGCTTGTCATGGGAAAAATTTTTGCTCTTGCGGTCGTTGCGCTCTTTTCCGGCGCCTCCAGTATCCTGGGAACGCTGCTGTCCCTGCCAAAGCTTATGGGCGGCGCTTCCGAAAGCATGTCCGCCGTCTTTTACGGTCCCGCGGATTATCTCATGCTTGCGGCCGTGGTCCTCTCCACGGTGCTGGTGCTCATTTCAATGATCTCTATTATTTCGGCTTATGCCAAAACCATAAAGGAGGCGCAAACCTCCGTCATGCCCTTGATGATCATCGTCATGCTGGTGGGCATGACCGGCATGTTCAGCGGCGGCGCGCAGGCTGCCGCGCCGTATTACTTCATTCCGCTTTACAACAGCGTGCAGAGCATGGTGGGAATTTTCTCCTTTAACGTCTCAGCCTCACACGTTCTTGTCACAGTGCTTGTGAATCTTGCCCTGTCCGCAGCCTTCGGGTTTGTGCTTACCAGGATGTTCAACAGCGAGAAGATCATGTTTAATAAATAAGCGCTCTCACGAGAGATTGGCGCGTCATCCTCTATTCGGACTCGACTGTAAGCGGCAGGCGCATGATGTCCACCTCATGATTCTTTCCTCCGATCATCATACACTTATGTTCAGTTTTCTCGTAGCCCATGGCTTTCCAAAAGGCCTGGCCTTTCAGGTTGTCGTGCGCGACCACGATTCGGAGCCTGTCCGCCCCGAGCGTCCGGGTTTTTTTCGCGAGCGTGGAATGGATGGCCCGGCCAAGTCCGCGGCCCCGTTCGGCGGGGCCAAGCAGCATCATACCAAGCGCCCAACTGCCCGCTTCCTTATAATCGCGGATCAATTCGACCAGGCCGGCAAGACGGCCCTCTTCCGCAAAAACGCCGAGCAGGAACTTGTCTTCATAGCCCTTTCCGGGCGGCAGATCCTCGTAAATTCCGTCGATATCCGAGGGAATCGGCGGCCTGCCGAAGTGCAGCAAAAAATAGTCCCGGCAGCTTTCAGACAGTCGCGCCACGGCTTCGCGGTGATCCTGTCCAAGCACCCGTATATCGTATCCGTTTTCCAGATGTAAATCCCACATTTGCCTATCCCTTTCTGCTGAACACTTCGTAAAGAAACGCGGTTTTGTCTGACTTTAACACAGGAGGTGGATTTTTTCCAGCCTGGAATGTGGAAACTGAGCAGATTGGGCGGGCAGTTTTGATTTGCAATTTAGAGCGCTTGACAAAAAAACACGCAGGGCATACAATTGGTGCATAGCATATCATAAAACCAATGATTAACAGTCATCTTGTTTAAAATTGCTGTTTGTGTCCGCCGCCCGTTACACTAAGAGTTACCGACCAGGCACTCCCCATATCACGGGAAGTATGTGCCTTCCCATAATACGAACCTACCTGTAGCACATTACAGGTTTTTCTCAATAGATGTAAGCGACCCCGGAACCGCCCAACCTATTGTCGCAATTTTTTAATGCGTATTGCGATCATGCATGGTGTCGGATGAGGGAGTCGAACCCACAAGACATATGCCGACGAATTTTAAGTCCGCTGCGTCTACCTGTTTCGCCAATCCGACATGTTTGCCTTAAGGTCGGCAAACCGCACATAACATTTGCTCTGTTTGAAAGCGAAATCACCCTCCCACTCAAGGCGCAATAAAGAAAACCACTTCTTATTGAATTGCTGTACGCGCCTTATTAAAGTTAATTTGTTGTATTCTAAGTTTGGCTTAAAGGGGTCGATTTAGACCGCCTTTTAGACCATTGTTAAGTCTTTGGATCTTCCAAATGAAAAACCTTCTTATACGCTTGATAACTTCTCAGCCGCTTGTTTGCCACAAATCTATCTTGGTCATAAGTCTCACCAAATATCTTTTTTATAGTGTCATAGTCAAATGGCTGTATAAGACCGTTTTCGCATTCATATTCGTAAGCTCTACTGTAGATTCCAGACCAATAAATTGTGCTAAGATTGAGTTGATGGCCTTTTTTATTATCCTTGCCGTCATCGTTCTCTTTTTGATACTTATTATAAATTTCACTGAAATGCGATATAGAAGTACGCAGATTCGTGACACTCAGCATATCGTTTTTTGTTTTACAGGTACGGAGCAAGTACGAAGTTGATGTATATTTGCGCATCATAAGCCCTCTGGACTGCTGCTGGAATCCTTCCGAGACCGCATACTTTTTGAGGAAATCTGATACGAAATCAGGAAGATAAACCTCTTTGCCATTAACCATTACGCCACTGTCTGTGAGGTCTCTTTTCTCTATTTTACAAATGTCCTCCTGACTAACACCAAACCAGCTCAGATAGATTGCGGCGACTTCCGTGTCGTACCGGGCTTCGTCAATAACACCATATTCATCAATGGCTATCAGGATCATACTCTCTACGGTCTCACGCAAGCTATCGAAGTCTTTGAAAAACTTTCTGGAATAATCTTCGTCGTCAAGCGGCACATCTTCAAACCGAAGCGCTGCCATCGCGTCAAGCTTTTGAGCATCTATGTACCCTTTTTCCAACAGCCAACGCATGTATCTCATTATGGCGCTTTTTAATACATAGAAAGATACGACCGTGCGGGATTTAAACTTGCTGAGAAACAGAATATAGTTCTCTTCGCAGAGTCCATCCTCAATAGTTTTGCCTATCTCTTTTTCAACTGCCTCAATCTGCATCCATTTCACGTAAAAAGCGTTCGCTGTTTTTTCAGATTGACCAGCAAATACTTCTTCAAGAAATTTGGTACGCATACTTGAGGACACGTTCAACACCTCCTGAATTTTAACTTGTGATATTATGATACACCTTTCTTTCCTCGTTGTCAATAGAATACAACAAAATAATTTGAAATTTTTTTTACAACACTTTTTTCCATTTTTTGGCTTTCCATTTTAAGAAACGAGATCGGTACATATTCTCGTAGTCTTGCGTTAATCCGGTAGAATTGTTGAAGTATTGCTCTAATATTTGCTCGAACAGTCCGTTATCTAATTTGATAATGAGTTTATTTTTAACGGGCTTCCCATACACAGGCGTTATGAACAAATGCGCTATAGCGCCATAAACGCGCGTCCCAAGATGAAAGCAAATATTAACCCGTACATTTTTAACGACCCGTTCATAAGGAATGAAGTCATCGCCGACCTTCTCGTTCGGCGGAGGGCTGCGCATGGAGATCATGTACGCGTGTTCAAGCATATCAGTTGTAAGCTCTCCATAGTATGGCAGCAGGATTTTATCCTTTGCGCTGCTGGCAAGAGTTAGCCTGCTCGCGTCAATTTTCGTAGGCATTCTGCCCACCAAGTCTTTTGTTTGCAAATTTTGCAAAATCACGCCTCCTTATTTTCTTTACTTTATTGACATTCTAGAAAATATGTGATACAATGCTGACAAGAACCGGGAAAATCCATCAGCACTCCTGAGTTCTTTTCCAGAATAACACTTATTTTCTAAGTTGTCAATATAATCCAGAAAATTCTCTTTACTTCAGGAGGCGTGTGATGGATCCAATTTTATATGATCGACTAAAACATTTGTGCGAAAAAAATCATCTTTCCATAAGCAAGCTGGAAGACAAGTCGGAGCTTGGTAATGGAATCATATCAAAGTGGCGGTGCGGAAGTTCACCCTCAGTTGATAAGGTCATGAAAGTTGCGCAATTTTTTAACGTATCCACTGATTATTTGCTCGGTTGTTCAGACGTTGAAGCACCTATCAATGAAATAATCAAGGATAAGGATATTATTGCGCTCCAACGTGCCCGCGAAAGAATG
>JAISDV010000029.1 GCA_031264545.1 Oscillospiraceae bacterium
TATGGTTGAGCGGCGCTTTTGAAACAATATGCGTATGTGGGTTTAGTACTTCCTGTTCGGCAGATCCGCTTCCGCTGTCTCCCGACGGTAGACATCCTCATCCGCCTGAATGAACTTCGGCAGGCTCTTGCCGTCCTTCAAATCCTGCGCGGCCTGGAAAAACTGTGCCGCCAGCAGGGGGCTGCACTCGACAGTGACGTTGGCCTCGCCCGCGATCATGGCTTCAAAGATGGCGCGCACGCCGTCGCAGGAGACAGTCTTGATGTCTTCGCCGGGACGCAGTCCGGCTTCCTTGATGGCCTCGATGGCGCCAAGGACCATGTCGTCATTATGGGCATAAATGGCGTCGATCTGCCCCGGATAGGTTTTGAGGAAAGATTCCATGACCTGCTTGCCTCCGGCGCGGGTGAAGTCGCCGCTCTGGGAGTCGAGCACCTTGATGTCGGGATACTTCTCCTCGATACGGTCGTGGAAACCCTTATAGCGGTCATTGGCGGCGGAGGAGCCCACGGTGCCCTGCAGCTCCACAATGTTGCCGCTGCCGCCCAACAGCGTGGCTATTTCTTCAGCGGCGTTCTGGCCCTCGAGAATAACGTCGGAGCCGATGAAAGTCACGCCCTCCATGTCCTCCCAGCCTTCGATATTGCGGTCAACCAGGATGATGGGAATTCCGGCCTCGTTGGCTTCGGCGAAGATGGCGTCCCAGCCGGTAGAGACCACGGGGGGCAGGCCAATGACGTCAACGCCCATATCGATGAAGGCCTTGATGGCATTGATCTGGTTTTCCTGCTTCTGCTGAGCATCCGCGAAGTGGAGCTCGATGGTGTCGATATTCTGCGCCGCGTACCACATGATGTCGTTGGTCTCGGCGTCGCGCCAGCCGGACTCCTGACCGATCTGCGCGAAGCCTACTACCAGCTTGTCATTGCCGTTGTCGGCCGGGGGGACTTCAACCGCCGGGTTACTGGCGGCCGGCGTGTTCTCCGCCGCCGGGGGCGTAGTTTCGCCGCAGCCGGCCAGCATAGTGACGGCAAGCAAGGCGACAAGGAAGAGAGAAAGGACCTTTTTCATTTTAGATGCCTCCTGTTAATTTTTCATGCGGTTCTTTTGAAATACCGCACCGTTGCTTACAACTTAACAAATTATTCGGCTAATGTCTTTAGAATATCTGTTCAAGTTTTTATGATATTTGAACATTCATAGCAGAAAACCCTGTCAACAGGTGAAAGAAAATCGCGATAAAGAAGCCAAAAGCTGTTATTGAAACCGTTCCCGCACCAAATGCAAAAGCCGGAGGCGCTCAGCTGTACCTCCGGCTTTTGCATGAAACTATTGTATTTCGATCCGATATGTCCCGGCGGGACGCAACCGGTATAGGGCAGGGTTTCCGTCACCCAGTAAGCATAATTTCAATCCACACTACCCGGGCGGGACGCGTCCGTGCCGCCGTTACCGGGGATCTGCTTGTGTAACACTCTGGTCAGCAAGCCGTACAGCGGGCGCCACAGCGCCAAGCACAGCGCGAAATTCGCCGCCCCGTGTATCAGGTCGAAGGGGATGCCGCTGACCCAGTACGCGACCGCCATGGGCCAGCCCCCGATGAACAGATACGGGATCGCGCAGAGCGCACCGAACAACAACCCGAACACACCGGACAGGACTGCCCAGCCCAGCGCGGATCTCATCGCGCGCAGCAGCCAGGCCGCGCCGGCCAAGATCGTCCAGACATACAGGTACGAGAGCCACCACAGCTGAAACCCGAAGATCAGACCCTCGGCCAGCACAAAGACATAGATGATGTAAAGCGCCCGGCTGCCGAAAACCAGGGCATACATGAGGACCAGCAGGGACACCAGCTCGACGTTGGGAAGAACGGCCAGACCCACCTGGACGGCGACCATGACCGCGGCACAGAGCGCCAGGACGGTGATGTCCCGGACGGCGCGCCTGGCCTTAAAAGTCATAGCCGACCGTGAGCGTGGCCTCAAAGTGGTCGCCGTCGGCGACAGGCGTGTCGTCCACGCCGGTCATCAGCTGTTCGCCGTCCTTGGTGAAGCACCACCATTCCTGATTGCCGTCATCGGCTGTCACGCCGTCCACCGTCGTAACAAAGAGCCCAAAGGCGCTCTCGTCGCCGCTGACCAGGCCGTTCTCCTCTAAAACCTCGCGCAGGTATAACGCGTCGGTTTTCAGTGCGTGCGTCTCGCTCGAGCCATCCACGAGGACAACCTCCAGCTGAATGGCCTTAGCCCCCTCCGCGGGCTTTTGCCGGAGCAGCAGGTATGCTGCCAGAAGCGCCGCGGCTGCCAGAAGCAGCGCGGCGATGGCGACGACGCCTTTCTTGCCGTTTTTAAACATAGAAAACCTTCCTCTCCCCGCCATTACCCGGGCGGCCAGGGATTTTCAGCGTCCGCGGGTCAAATCCGCATCGGCGGAATCTGATCGGCGAACGTCTCAGGGCCTTGGGCAAAGTCTTCTGGCTTATGGATCCTCGCGCCGTTCCAGCCTTCCCGGTTTCCCAGTGACATGTTCGGAATGACGCTCTCCAAATACAGCGACGGGTTCGTGCGGGATTTTCACCCGCTTCCTTTTTCCTCAAAGCCTTTGTTCAATTAGTTGCCGTAAAACGCTTTCGCAGCCGCAAAAAACGCCTCGATGTTCTCCAGCGGTGAAACCGGGGGTATGTCGCAACCGGAGGACAGGATGAAATTAGGATATTTTGCGCATCGGCTCAAAAGTTCCAGGGTCGCCGCGCGGACTGACGCCGCCGTGCCGCCGCGGAGCTGCCCCGCCGGGTCCACGTTGCCGAAGACCGGCTTGCCGGATGGCACCAGCGGCAGCATTTCGGACAGGTCGATGGCATTGCCAAAATGGAAAGCTTCCGCGCCGGTCTCCAAAATGCTCCCGATCAGCGGGAGGGTCCTGCCGCAGTTATGGTAGATGAACACACAGGCATCCGTCTGCACTGCTTCAATAATCCGCCTGACATAGGGCGTGGAGAATTCGGCAATCAGCGCCGGGGAGAGCAGCCCGGCGGCGGGCTCCGCCATGATAACGCCGTCGGCTCCGGCCGTCTTGAAAGCTGTGTTGTATTCTATCATAAACTGTGTTACTTTTTCAAGCACGCCGTGGACAAGCTCCGGTTCCTCATAGCACAGGGCCATGATCTCGGTCATGTCCATCAGGCGTCCCGCCAGGGAAAAGGGGCCGATGGACCCGGCAAAGACGGGCCTGTCCCGAATGAGGGTCTTGGCCAGGCGGATGGCGTTTACATACTCTCCGGTGCGGGCGGCCCCCACCTGAGGAAGCGCCAGCTTGTCCAAATCATCTCGGCCCGCAATGATCGCGGCTGTCACTGTTGGCACCTCGCCGCCGCTGAAGCGCACCGGGCTGCCGAAGGCTTCGGCCTCTACGGACAAATCCATCAGACTGACCGAAGCCAGCATATCAAACCGATTGGCGACGGCGCTCATGCAGGCGGCCTGCTTCTCGCCGCTGAAGACAAGATCCCGCACCGTGCAGCCAATGAGCTGCACACCCGGAAAGGACAGAATGGGCAGGGGCTTGTGCTGTGCCGCCGCTGAAGCCAGCCATTGCGTCATATTCACGCCGGCATCCCTTTTCTCTGCAGAATAGCCCTTTTCGCCTCCTCGGAGGCTGAAGCCGCGTCGACCGAATAAATATCGGCGCCCACGCTTTTGCAGAAGCCTTCGGTCACCGGCGCGCCGCCCACCATGATCACGACGCTCTCCCGCGCGCCTTCGGCTACAAAGGCGTCCACAACGTCCTTCATCTCGTTCATGGTCGTAGTCAGCAGGGCGGACAAGGCGACAATATCCGGCTTTTCAGCCCGCCAGGCCTCGATGAATCTTTCGGGCGGCACGTCTACGCCCAGATCGACGACCTCGATACCCTTGCCTTCGAACATCATGCGCACGAGATTCTTGCCGATGTCGTGCAGATCGCCCTTCACCGTGCCGATGACGGCCTTTCCGACAGCCTGCGCGCCCTCCTCGGCCAAATAGGGCTTCAGCAGCGCCGTACCCGTGTTCATGGCCCGGGCTGCGATCAGCACCTCGGGCACATAGACGTCGTTGTTTTTAAACTGTACGGCGACGACATCCATGCCGGGCAGCAGCGCCTGTTCCAGAATGTCCTTGGCCGTGACACCCTCTGCCAGCGCCTGTTCGACCAGCTGCTTAACGATTTTGGCCTTGCCGGCTTGCAGAGCCGCAGAAATATCACTCAAAATTTCGCGCAAGTTCAATCACTCCTCATAATATTAGGGTTGTTTTGTTCTATTAACATAGCAGTATCCCGCATTTTTGTCTTGTCTATTATTCTGCTTTTTAGCACTATATTTGGCAGACTCGGCCGCGGCATTGCAAACACCGCAGGTTCGTGTTAGTATTCCCCTAAGGAGAGAAGGCCATGGCTTTTGAAACGTTTGAACATTTCTCGCTTGCCGCGGACTTGGGCGTTACAGTGCTGGACGTCTCCGGCAGGACGCTGTTCGCGTCGTCCGTTTCAGCCGGGACGGCTGCCGTTCTGGAAAGGCTTCACGGCGCGTTCGACTGCGTCGAAGCCGAGCGTGTCGCCCTGCTCTATGGCTGCTATCAGGCAAACCGTTTCGGCGGGCGCTATATATTCCTGACGCCCTCGGGCTTGGTCTACTGCGCCTCGCCGATGACCGATGAAGCGGGCAAATTGGTTTCCGGCGCCTTGGCAGGGCCATTTTTGATGACCGATCATGAGGAGTATCTGGACATCGACGTCTTTGGGCGCTATGCGCTGGGCGATGCTGACGCTGAAGCAATCAGGAAGGGCATCCACGTGATTCCGGTGAGAACCCCCGCCCAAACGCGGGCCATAGGCGAACAGCTTTTCCTGTGCGCTTCGTATTACGCGGCGGCGCAGACCGCGGACTCGCCCAAAATACCGCAAATAACGAGCGCCTTCCCGTTGCTGTACTCGATTGAAAAGGAGGGCGAGCTGCTCGCGGCCATCAGCATAGGGGACATCCAAAACGCGAACGCTTTATTAAACGACATTCTCGGTCAGGTGCTGTTCCACTCGGGCGGCAATTTTGAAATTCTGCGTTCCCGCGTCGTGGAGCTGACGGTGCTCCTGTCCCGCGCCGCTCTGAAAGGCGGAGCGAACATAGACGCGATCTTCGGCCTCAACTACGGTTTTTTAAAAGAGATCGACGCGCTGGGCTCCGCGGAGGACCTTGTCCTCTGGCTGCATCGCGTGACAAGGCGCTTTGCCCAGCATGTTTTTGACTACGCCGGAGCGAAGCACGGGAACGTAATCTACCAGGCGGTGTCGTATATCCGGCGGAACTATGCGGACAAGATCAGTTTGCAGGATGTGGCGGACGCCGTCTTTCTAAACCCGACCTATTTCTCCAAGATTTTCAGAGAGGAAACGGGACAGACGCCGGGGAGCTACATAACCGGTCTGCGCATCGAGGAGAGCAAAAAGCTATTGAAAGACCTGTCAGTGAACATCGTAGACATCCCGGAGCGCATCGGTTTTGAGAGCCAGAGCTATTTTACGAAGGTATTCAAGAAGCTCGAGGACTGTACGCCGGGACGGTTCCGGCAAAAATTTCTGGAAAGCGAGAAGGCCAATGCGTGAAGGCTGTATCGGCGATTGTCTTGCCTGCGGAAAGTGCGAAAGTTTTTCTATACTGGACAGTTTTATATCCTCCGAAATAAGCGTCGAGCCGCGTTCGGGCTTCGGCGTCGCCGCGGACATCGGCACTACGAGCGTGGTGCTGGCGCTGTTCGATCTGGCTTCCGGCAAGCGCCTGGCACGGCACAGCTTTATGAATCCCCAGCGCCGCTTCGGCCCGGACGTGATCTCGCGCATCGACGCGGCTAATCGCGGACATCTGAAAGACCTGCGCCGTCTGATCACGGAGAGCGTCGCTGCGGGAATCGAAACGCTGCTGACGTCCGCAGGCGTCCGGCCCGCACAAATAGCCGACGTGACAGCGGCGGGCAACACGACAATGACTTATCTGCTGCTGGGTCTGCCCTGCGAGAGTCTGGGCGTCCTTCCTTTCAAACCGGCGTTTGAGCTGGCCGAGGCGTATGACTTCTCCGGCGTGTTCGGCTTAGGGGATATTCGCTGTCCCCTGCACGTTGTGCCCTGGCTTTCCGCTTTTGTAGGCGGCGACATCGTCGCGGGCCTGCTGCACATGCCGGAAGCCAAACAGTCGCGTTTTCTGCTCGTTGACCTCGGCACAAACGGCGAAATGGCGCTGTATGATAAGGGAAAGCTGACCGTGACATCTACGGCGGCAGGGCCGGCCTTTGAGGGTTCGGCCCACGGCGGCGGCGCTTCCGCCGTACTGGATGATCTGGCGGCGCTCGTCCGCGCGGAGTATGTGGATGAAACCGGCCTGCTGACCAGCGGCGCGCCGGAGCTGTTTTCCCAGAAGGAGATCCGGGACTTACAGCTTGCCAAGTCCGCCGTGCGCGCGGGGCTTGAGATCCTGCTGGATTCTGCGGGACTGGACTGTGACGCCATCGACGCCGTATATCTCGCGGGCGGCATCGGCCAGGCAATGGATGTGAACAGCGCGGTGACCGTCGGGCTGCTGCCCGCCGGACTCGGGGGGAAAAGCCGCGCGGTGGGCAATGCGTCGCTGGGCGGCGCGGCGCGGCTGCTGCTCGCGCCGGTGCGGACCGCCGCGGACATGGAAAAGCTGCTTGCCGCCGCAAGGGAGATCAATCTTGCAAAGCATCCGCGTTTTAATGAGCTGTTTATGGAGCATATGTATTTTTAGGAGGAGACCGCGCTGTGGATACTGTTAAGCTTTGTCTCAAGCTGGGCGCGGCCAAAGCGGAGGAGATTCCCGTTGAAAAGCTGACGTTCGAGCCGGAGCTGCGAAAGCTCTGCGAGCAGAATGCCTGCGGGCGCTTTGCCCGGAACTACACCTGTCCCCCGTTTGCAGGGGAGATAGCTGCGCTTGTGGCAAAGCTGAAGACATTTCAAAGCGCAGTGATCTTCCAGAACATTTATTCCCTGGAGGATTCCTTCGATTTTGAGGGTATGATGAATGCCCAGCAAAAACATAACGCCATGACAAGAGAAATCGCGAACAGGGTCTATACGGCGCTGGGGCGCGAAAACGCGCTTGTGCTGTCGGCCGGCGGCTGCACCCTGTGCGAAAGCTGCGCCGCGCAGACGAATGCACCCTGCCGGCACCCCGGTGAAGCGCTGTCCTCCCTCGAGGCCTACGGCATCTACGTGGCAAAAATAGCGGAAGTGTCCAATATGAAATACGTCAACGGTAAGGATACCGTGACGTATTTCTCCGGCGTTTTTTTGTGAAAGCGCTCAGGACCCGGATTCAAAGGTTCTGAAACAGCTACATATCATACTTTTTGGGGTCCAGCTTTTCGCATTCGTCGAGCATATTTTCG
>JAISDV010000039.1 GCA_031264545.1 Oscillospiraceae bacterium
AATAGCCAGCGTTGTAGACGCCTTGACAGCCGAAGCGATACGCGATAAGTCTTTCATAAACTTGCACCTTCCGCTTACCTGAAATTGAAATCGCAAATCTTAAGCTTTGCGGACATCCAGGGCGCAAATCCAAGACCGGCACGCCCATTATAATCCCCCGGCCGCCGGATGTCAAAACGAAACAGGCGCGATCTGAAACCGCCGTCTCGTTTTATGATCCCAGGCTTTCATATCCAATAGCTTGATATTGTTTGTGTTTTCGCGTATAATCGGGCGTGCATGTTATTTTTAGGGGGGTAAACCGTTTATGGACCGCTGGGAACGCAACGCAACATTTTTTGTCGCCGGGCAATTCCTGTCCACGTTCGGCTCGATGCTGGTGCAGCACGCGGTCACCTGGCATATCACGCTGCAGACCCAGTCCAGCGGGGTGATGACGATATTCACCTGCGCCGCGCTGCTGCCGATGGTATTTATCTCTCCATTTGCGGGCGTATGGGCAGACAGGTATAACCGAAAATATCTGGTGAACCTCTCCGACGGCGCGATCGCCCTTGTGACCCTCGCCGTCGCCCTTCTGCACTTTTCCGGTTTTCAGAGCATCTGGGTCCTGCTGGCGGCGGTGATGGCGCGGAGCGCCGGCCAGGGCGTGCAGCAGCCGGCGGCGCATGCCCTGATCCCGCAGCTCGTTCCGCAGGCGCATCTGGCGCGGTTCAACGGCCTGCAGAGCGCGGCGCAATCGCTGACCATGTTCGCCGCGCCTATGGTGAGCGGGGCGCTCCTGACCTTCCTGCCGATCGCGTATATCTTTCTGATCGATATCGTAACTGCCGCCATCGGTATCGCCATTGTCTTTTTCTGTGTGAAGACGGCGCGCCCCCCGAAGACCGAAGAAAAAAAAGCGGGCGCTAAGGCCCATTTCCATGAGATAGCGGAGGGGCTTCGGCATATCGGCGGCACGCCGTGGCTGAAAACCCTGTTTATCGCCTTTACGCTGTTTTCGGTCCTGGCGTCGCCCGCCGCTATGTTGACGCCGCTGCAGGTGGCGCGTACCTTCGGAGACGACGTCTGGCGGCTTACGGCGATTGAAATCCTCTTTGCGGCCGGCATGACCTTAGGCAGTATTATCATGTCCGCCTGGGGCGGCTTCAAAAACAAAGCGAAAACAATGGTGTTCGCCTGGCTGTCGTTCGGCGTGACCACTGTCCTTTTCGGCGTTATTCCGAATTTTTGGGTCTATCTTGGCGTTATGCTTCTCTGCGGCTGCACCGTGCCGCTTTTCAACACCGCCAGCATGACGCTCATGCAGTCGAAAATCCCGCCGGAGCTGATGGGACGGATTTTCGGCGCGGTAACCATGCTCAGCGGGCTTGCCATGCCGGTGGGGATGCTGCTGTTCGGCCCGCTCGGGGATGTTATAAAAATCGAATGGCTGCTTATTGTAACGGGCGTAATGCTGATTTTAGGCGGCTTCGTCCTGCGCGGGCGCAAAGAACTTTTTCGGATATGCGAAGAATTGCACACGCCGCAAACGGAGGCGGACCCCACATGCTGATCACGGATTTGATTGCTGAAAGGGCCGGGTGAATATGGACATAAAAATCGTGAACGGCGTGGCCGTCGTCACAGGCAGGGAGATTCTTATCACCGACGCGCAGTCTATGCTGGACCTGATCGCCACGGTGCAATATGACCACGGCTGCGACCGTATTGCGTTGTATAAAGAGGCCCTTACGGAGGACTTTTTCAAGCTCGCCACCGGACTTGCCGGGGAGATTTTGCAAAAGGTGGTCAACTACCGAAAGAAACTGGCTGTCATCGGGGATTTCGCAGCTTATACCGGTAAACCGCTGCGGGATTTTATCTATGAAAGCAATAAAGGCAGCGCCGTGTTCTTTGTGCGCACGGAGGCCGAGGCCGTCATGAAATTGCAATAAGAGCGGGGAGCCTGTATGACTTCCCGCTCTTATTGAGCTATTAGAACCTGTACTCATAACGCGTTCTGACTGCCTGCAATATTCAAAACCTGTATGTGTTATGTTTCCTGTATTTGCTGTAGAAAATAATGCTGTCAATCACGTCTGTCACAAACAACAGCTGCAATACCACGTGAAAAACACACTGTCTTTTCGTGAGGTGTCCGCCCCGCTTTAAGCGAATAATATGCGGTATAGTATAAGCGGACGTTGCCAGCAGCATTAAATATGTATACCCAATCCCAAAAGGAATGAAAATCCATAGAAACATCATGAACGGATTAAAGGCACCGATGACAAAAACAACAGCCCATAATACGAAATTAATTAAAAAGAAGGGTACAAGTCCTATTTTGAACGCAAGTATTGTGCCGAAAGAGTCGTTCATTCCCACGTGATATAAAGAAGCCATATACGCTTTTATTCCGCGAATAATGTTGATTACGGCAAGGACAACGGATAACAGCAAAAACCCAAACAGAAAATAGGCCAACGGGGGTATTTGGTAATCGGCAGTTACGGATTCAGGCATAAACTTAAAAGTCAGAACAAGAAATATCTGGACTAAATACAACGCCGCCAGTAACGCAGATAAATTCTTTTTCATATATCATTCCTCTCCGTCCGGTAATGACTGCAAACTTTTCCCCTAGTATTTATAGTTTGCCCACGGCAAACTATAAATGCTGCCATGCGGCGCGTCCCGCACCGCGGCATTAAATCCAAGCGCGCACACGCAGTGCGCACATGCGTGTAAAAAGTCTACCACATATCATGGCAAAAGAAAAGCAGGCGGATACAAATACGCCGCCCCGTTTTTCATATCGCTATATCTTCCGGACATACGACAAATCCGAACCCGTTTCCGATTGGAAACGGGTTCGGATCATATTGAACTGGTGGAGACTAATGGGCTCGAACCATCGACCTCATGCGTGTGAAGCATGCGCTCTAACCAGCTGAGCTAAGCCTCCGTTTGCGGAAAAGGACTGCCTGCGCGTCTTGAAGCCGTGGTGACCCGTACGGGATTCGAACCCATGTTACCGCCGTGAAAGGGCGGTGTCTTAACCACTTGACCAACGGGCCATAGGCGCGGGAGCAAGGTGAAAATGCTCCCGTTTTGGTAGCGGCGACTGGATTTGAACCAGTGACACTCCGGGTATGAACCGAATGCTCTAGCCAACTGAGCTACGCCGCCATTTTAACTTCCGCCGAACAGGTAAATGTTATTATACTAAACAAGTATTCCCGTGTCAACACTTAAAAATCACATTTTTCGTCCCGCCTCCGCCGTTCCCGCGGGGGTGAAAAAGGCGGTGCTTTGCTTTCAAAACACCGCCCGAACACCGATTTCACGTTCGGCTTCACTTCTTGCGCCTGAGTACCTTTTCGATGCCGGCCACAACGCCGTCCGCGTCCACGCCGTATTTCGCGAGGAGCTCGGCATAGGCGCCCGATTCGGTAAAAACATCCTGAATCCCGACAAACTCCGTCGGCACGCCCGCGCCGCCCCAAGCAAGCACCTCGGCCACCGCGCCGCCAAGCCCGCCGCAGATATTGTGCTCCTCGGCCGTAACGATCGCGCCCGTTTCCCGCGCGCAGCTGAGGGTCAGCTCCCTGTCGATAGGCTTTACGCTGTACATATCCACAACGCGGACGGAGACGCCCTCCCGCGCCATGATTTCCGCCGCCTCGAGCGCCTTATGCACAAGCAGGCCGCAGGCGATCACGGTGACGTCGCTGCCCGCGCGGACAAGCGCGCCCTTCCCCAGCGCGAAGCGCGTTCCGGGGGCATAGAGGTCGGGATAAACGTCGCGCGAGAGACGCAGGTACAGGGGGCCGACATGCCCGGCGGCGAATTCCGTCGCCCAGCGTGTGCCCGTTTCATCCGAGGGGACAATGATCTTCATATTCGGCAGGCTGCGCATAACGGCGAGGTCCTCTGTCGCGTGGTGCGTCGCGCCGTCAAAAGCATCGGACATGCCGCAGTAAGCGCCGCCCAGCTTAACGTTAAGGCTGCCGTAACAGACCTGTGCGCGGGTCGCAATCAAGCCCAGCGTGGTCAGAAACACCGTAAAAGTATTGACAAAGGGGATCTTCCCGACGGTGGCAAGCCCCGCCGCAGTGGCGACCATGTTGCTCTCGGCAATACCCATATTGAAAAACCTGTCCGGGAAGGCCTTGCCGAAAATACCGCTCTTGGTGGAACCGGCCAGGTCAGCGTCGAGCACGACAATATCTTTATTCTTCTCTCCAAGCTCCGCGAGAACGGAGCCGTAAACCTCTCTGATTGCCTTTGCCATCAGTTTTCACCTCCGAGTTCAGCTATGGCCTTTGCCAAATCGTCCGCCGACAGGGGCTTGCCGTGCCACGCGGCCTTGCCTTCCATAAAGGAGACGCCCTTGCTTTTGACCGTGTCCGCAATCAGGACGCTCGGACCCTCCGTGCAGTCTTTTGCCGTGGCAAAGGCCGCGTCAAGCGCCGCAAGGTCGTGCCCGTCGACACGGATCACATTCCAGCCGAAGGCACGCCACTTGCCTTCAATATCGCCTATGGGCATGATCTCGTCGGTCGTGCCGTCGAGCTGTACCCGGTTGTAGTCCACAACGGCGGTGAGATTCGCGAGCCGGTATTTTTGGGCGGACATCGCCGCCTCCCAGACGGCGCCTTCGTTGAGCTCGCCGTCGCCGAGAACCGCGTAAACCCGGGCGGGGCTGCCGTTGAGCCTCAGTCCCAGCGCCATACCCTGCGCCGCGGACAGGCCGATGCCGAGCGGGCCGGAGGGCATTTCCACGCCGGGCGTATGGTTCGAAGGGTGTCCCTGCAGCTGGCTGTCGATATGGCGCAGGGTCGACATACTGTCCTTTGGCAGGAAGCCCTTTTCGATCAGGTTGCGGTACAGCATGGGCGCGGCATGGCCCTTGCACAGCACCAGGCGGTCGCGGTCGGGATCGTCCGGCTTTGCGACGTCGATATTCATCAGCGCCTGATAGAGCAGTGTCAGTATCTCGCATACGGAAAGCGAACCGCCCGGATGGCCGGACTGCACCCCATATATGGCCTTCAGCACATCGATGCGGAAGCTTCGGCAGGTTTCGCGAAGCGCCCCTATGCGCCTTTCTGTAAGTGGCATGATTTTTTACCTCCGTCCTTAATTGACCTTAACTATGCTTCCGCAGAGAAAAATACGCTGCGGTTTATGTCCCTTATAAAATATAACAAATACCGCCTTCCGTCAAGCCGTCTGCGGCATGCCGGCCGGCAAAGTGCGGTCATTGACATTTTCCGGTTTCAGTATATAATGATCCCGTAATTCGGTTTGGAAGGGATGGGCTTATGTATGGAGAACGCGCCTAAGGCCGACCAGGGGCAGGAGCTGCCGAAAATCACGATCAAACGCGCAAAAAACTTTCAGGCCACGGACCCCCCGCACGCGCTTTCGCGGATCAAAAAGGTCATTGGGATCGTCAGCGGCAAGGGCGGGGTCGGCAAATCGCTGGTCACTTCCCTGCTGGCCTTTTATATGCAGGCGATGGGCCACAAATCCGGCATTCTGGACGCCGATATCACCGGCCCCTCCATTCCCCGGGCCTTCGGCGTGTCCGGCCCGCCCGAGACCGATGGCGCGGGCATGTACCCTGTTCGGAGCCGGACTGGGATCGACCTGATGTCCATTAACTTTCTCCTGCCGGATTCGACTGACCCCGTCATATGGCGCGGCCCCGTCATCAGCGGCGCGGTCAAGCAGTTCTGGACGGACGTTATCTGGGAGAATGAGGAATTTCTCTTCATCGACATGCCGCCCGGAACGGGCGACGTCGCGCTGACGGTTTTCCAGTCGATACCCGTCAATGGCGTCATCGTCGTCACCACGCCGCAGGAGCTGGTCGGTATGATCGTCGAAAAGGCCGTTAAAATGGCGGAAAAGATGAACATTCCGGTGCTCGGCCTGGTCGAAAACATGAGCTATGCCACCTGTCCCAACTGCGGCGAAAAACACGCGATATTCGGTGAAAGCCATATTGACGAGATTGCCGGAAAGTATCGGGTGAAAACCGTCTGCAAGCTCCCCTTCGATCCCGAGCTCGCGGCGCTTGCGGACAGGGGCGAGATCGAAGCCTATGACAAGGACAGCCTGCACGCGCTGGTCAAGATGCTGATGTTTATTTAGGGGCCGTTTGAAAAATCAGTGCAGCAGAGCGGAAAATAGAGCGGAACTTCTTTGAAAAAGACCGTTTTATACCTGTTGATTGCTCTGGCGCTTTTCTCCTGCCTGGCGGCTTGTGCGCCGACGGGCGATGATACCAGTCCGCCGCCGATCTCCGAATCCGCAGCGCCGCCGGAGGCATCAGAATCCGCCGGGCCGTCATCGGAAGAGGCTTCCGCGCCCGCGGCACAGGAGGTCCTTATAAGCGTCGAATACGTGACTGACGCGCTTTTGAGCCAATATGAATCCTTTGAGGAATTTGTTGAGGACGAAAGCTTCGGAAGGGTTTTGCTGATCAGCACCAGCGCGGCAATAAAAGACTTTAAATTTACAGAGGTCAGCGTAGAGATCGGCGCCGCCGGCGAAATGAATTATTCTGAAAGCCGCGTATGTTATACTCTGGCGGAATTATTGCCTGAAAAACCGCTTGTGATCGTCGGGCCGATTGAAATCGGAACATTTACGAAAAAAGGCATATCCTTTGTAGATGAAACCCGGACGACAAGACACTTTTGTATCAGCGTCAGCGGCGAAGACGGCTCGCTCAGCCTCACTGAATTCTAACTTCTTAAACACTTCCCATCCCCTCTCCCAAGGGAGGCTTTCTCTTTTCGGATAATCGGATAAAAGGGCGCGCGCGTCTCTCATGGATTTTCCAGGTCCATTTTGAGACGCGCGCTTTTTTACCGTATGCGAGCAAGCCTGTAAGCCGGGTTCTGTCGTGAACGACCATCTATCTAAGCCCTGCGTTGCCGCGGGGCTTCAGCCACCTCCTGAGGACGGCCGGGCAAGCCATATGTCCTCCCACGGTGTTGCTCCGGATAGAGTTTACAGCGGCGGACTGTTCCCAGCCGCCGGGTGAGCTCTTACCTCGCCTTTCCACCCTTACCGCGCGGACGCGGCGGTATATCTCTGTTGCACTTGTCCTGAAGTTGCCTCCGGCGGGCGTTACCCGTTATCCCTGCCCTATGGAGCCCGGACTTTCCTCACGCACAGGCTTTCGCCTTATGCCCGCGGTCGCTCAGCTTACTCGCCATCAGATTTTATAACCGATCCGGCCCTCTGTCAATCGCTTTCAGGCGCAATTTGCGAAATTGCGCCTGCCGCGCATTTCGTCACTTCACAAATTTGCCGAAGTGGTTTATACTGGGAGTTGTTTGAAAAGGGGAATACTGATGGAAAAGCCCAATATTCAGGTCGATATCCCGGAAGCATACCGCTATATGGGCGGCTGCGGAGCGCCGGACGAGACGGTCGCGGCGGAGCTCAGACGCGCGGCAGAGCTGATCGAACGCGCCGTATCTCCCCGGAGCATCTCCAGGGTCTGCGGCATCGAGAGAAGCGCCGGACTCTCGCTTTCGGAAACCGGGCTTTCGCTTACAGGCAAGACCGTCGCCGCCCTTCTGCACGACTGCGAAAGCTGCGTGATTTTCTGCGCGACGGCCGGCAGCGGTATCGAGAGCCTGCTGAGGTCCTGGCAGCTGCGCAGCCTGGCCTTCGCCGCTATGCTGGACGCCTGCGCCTCGAGCGCGGTCGAGGCGCTTTGCAGCGCGGTCGAGACCGCCCTGAGGGCGGATTTTTCCAGGCGGGGGCTTTACCTTACGGACCGCTTCAGTCCGGGCTACGGCGACCTGCCGATCGCTATCCAGCCGGCCTTCTGCGCGGCGCTTGACACCACCCGGAAAATCGGCGTTTCCGTCGGTGAAAACGGCATCATGATCCCCAGAAAAAGCGTGACTGCCCTGATCGGGGTCTCAAAAAATCCGCAGAAGCACTATGATACGGGCTGTTTCGGCTGTTTGTCCGCCGATTCCTGCAAATTCAGAGCAAATGGGGTGAGCTGCTACGGACAGCTTATTTAACCGGGAATTTGTGATACTTGACGGGGCGATGGGCACAATGCTCCAGCGTTCCGGCCTGCCCGCGGGCGTCCTCCCCGAGCTTTTTACGCTCGAACGCCCGGAGATACTCGAGCGCATTCACCGGGCCTATATCGCGGCGGGCTGCCGCATAGTGTATGCCAACACCTTCGGGGTAAACGCGCGCAAGCTCGCGGGAAGCGGGCACACTGTGGCGGAGCTTGTTGAAGCGGCCATCTCCGCCGCGAAGCGGGCTGCCGCCGGAAGCGCGCTCGCCGCCCTCGACGTCGGGCCGATCGGTGAGATGCTGGAGCCTTCCGGAACGCTTTCCTTCGAAGCGGCTTATCTTATTTTCAAGGAGATCGTCCTCGCGGGCGCCGCGGCCGGCGCCGATCTCATTGCTCTGGAGACCTTCACTGATCTTGCCGAGCTGCGCGCGGCAGTGCTGGCCGCAAAGGAAAATACCGCTTTGCCGGTGTTCGCGACTATGTCCTTTGAGGAAAACGGGCGCACCTTTACCGGCTGCCTCGCGGAGTCCTTTGCCCTGACGATATCCGGCCTGGGCGTGGACGCGCTCGGCGTGAATTGCTCTCTCGGTCCGAAGGAACTGATGCCGATCATCAGACGAATCGGGGCGGTCAGCGCTTTACCGCTCATCGTAAAAGCCAATGCCGGCCTGCCCGACGCGTTTGACGGGCATTACAGCATCAATGCGGCGGACTTTGCCGCGCAGATGCGCGAATGTGCCGAGATCGGCGTTCAATTCGTCGGCGGCTGCTGCGGCACCGATCCCGAATATATCAAAGCGCTTGCCCGGGAAATGCAGGGGAAAACGCGCGCCGTGCGCACGGTTTCCGAGCTGACGCGGCTTTGCAGCATCACTCGGTGCGTTCCTGTCGACGAGGTCCGCATTATCGGCGAGCGCATAAATCCCACGGGAAAGAAGCGTTTCCAGCAGGCGCTGCGCGAAAACGATCTGGACTATGTTTTGGCCCAGGGCGTACAGCAGG
>JAISDV010000052.1 GCA_031264545.1 Oscillospiraceae bacterium
GTGGGCGTGTGTGTCGAAATACAAGCTGTCCCAGCTCCTTTCCATGCCCGGCATTCCCCGCTGTGTATACTGGTTCTAAACCGGCCGGTAAAAGCATTCCGGCGGAGCTGTGAGGCTTCGCCGGTTTTTTGTTCATCCGGCCTCGGCGGCGGCGAGCTTCCTGCCCATAAGAACGCCCATGACAGAGGCCATCATCAGGCCTCTCGTCCAGCCGCTGGAATCACCAAGACAATGCAGCCCGGCGATGTTCGTGTTCAGTTCCTTGTCCATTTTGATGCGGTTGGAATAGAATTTCAGCTCCGGGGAATACAGCAGCGTCTCCGTTGAGGCGAAGCCCGGAACGACGTGGTCGACCGCCTGAATGAAGTTGATGATATTGATCATCGACCGATAGGGCATCGCCGCGGTAATGTCGCCCGCGACGGCGTCCGTCAGCGTCGGGCGGACGTTCGACTGGGCAAGCTCCTTTTCCCAGGTGCGCTTACCGTCGAGAATATCGCCGAAGCGCTGGACCATGATGTGCCCCGCGCCGAGCATATTCGTCAGCTCGCCGACCTTCTGCGCATAGGCGATCGGCTGGTTGAACGGATAGCTAAAATTGTGCGAGCAGAGGATCGCAAGGTTTGTATTGTCGGATTTTCTGCCCTTATAGGAATGCCCGTTGACCACGGCGAGGTCGTCGTCATAATTTTCCTGACTGACGAAGCCACCTGGGTTCTGGCAGAAAGTGCGCACCTTGTTTTTGAACGGACGCGGGTAGCCGATGAGCTTCGATTCATAAAGCGCGGTATTGACCTGCTCCATGAGCTCGCTGCGCACCTCGACGCGCACGCCGATGTCAACGGTCCCGGGCTGGTGGGCGACAGCGTTTTCCGCGCAGATTTTTTCAAGCCATTCCGCGCCGCGCCTGCCCGTTGCGATAACGGTTTTTTCAGCGAAAATCTCCTGATTTTCCCCGCCCCTGCGAATAGATACGCCGAGACATTTCCCATCCTTCAGAAGCAGGTCGTCGCATTCGCAGCCGAACATCAGCTCGACCCCGTTTTCAATGAGGCAGCGCTCGATACGGTAATAGATATCCTGAGCCTTTTCCGTACCCATATGCCGGATGGGGCAGTCGACAAGCTTCAGGCCCGCCTGGATCGCGCGCTTCCTGATTTCCTTGACCTGCTCGTAATCGCTCACGCCCTCGACTTTTTCATCCGCGCCGAACTCGAGATAGATCTTATCGGCGTATTCGATTAAGGCCTGCGCGGTGTTTTCGCCGATCAGCGCGGGCAGGTCTCCGCCCACCTCGCAGCTCAGGGAGAGCTTGCCGTCAGAAAAAGCGCCGGCCCCCGAGAAGCCGGTCGTGATGTGGCAATAGGGCTTGCAGTTGACGCATTCCCTGGTCTGCGCTTTCGGGCAGCGGCGTTTCTCGACCGCCACGCCCTTTTCCGCTATAATAATCTTTTTTTTGCTGCCGGCCCGAAGCAGCTCGAGCGCGGTAAAAATACCGGCGGGTCCGGCTCCGACGATCACAATATCCGTATTCATATGCTCCTCCATACCCGGATCGTGAAAGAATGAGATTAGCGTATGCCGTTTCATCCCACACTCGGGATTATAACTTAAGCCATCGTCAAAAACAACGAAAACAGTCTTTTTTTCGGCCCCTTTTTATATCTATGCCCGTACCGGCACCACTTTTCGTCAGAAATGCTAAAATCGACACAATATTCTTGTAAAAATCATCGATTTACCGAGGCAGAAACCGGGCGCTTCTTATTGACCGAGAAAAATGCTTCGTATAGAATTGGATCATAACCGTCCGCCTGCCGGCGCGGCGGCAGGCACACGAGCCGCAATCATTTTCCAAGGAAGTGACGGAATGAAGAAAGTAGCTGTGCTCATGGGCAGCGACAGCGATCTGCCTGTTGTTGAAAGGGTGGTCTCAAAGCTTGCGGAATTCGGCGCGGCCTGTGAGCTGCGTGTGCTCTCAGCCCACCGGACGCCCTCCGAGGCCGCGCAGTTTTCACAAAAAGCGCGCGGGCGGGGCTTCGGGGTCATTATCGCGGCGGCCGGAAAGGCGGCGCACCTCGCCGGGGCCATTGCGGCGAACACCACCCTGCCCGTTATCGGGATACCTCTGAAATCTTCCGCTTTGGACGGCTTGGACGCGCTTCTGTCAACTGTGCAGATGCCCTCGGGTATACCTGTAGCCACAGTCGCGATAGACGGCGCTGAAAACGCCGCCCTTCTTGCGCTTTCGATACTTTCCGTGTCGGACAGGGCGCTTGCGGCAAAGCTCGCGGCTTCCCGAAAGGCCGCGGCGGAGCGGGTGCTGGAAAAGGACCGCGCGATCTCCGAAAAATTCAGGGCCTGAACACTTAGAACCAGTATACACAGCGTGGAATGGCGGATAAGCGAGACATTATTTCGCCGTGCAAGGCAAATTTTTGCGGGAATACTTGGCGTATTTCAAAAAAATTTAACGCGGAGCGGTGGAACAATGTCCGCTTAGACAGCGTTTCCCGCTGTGTATACGGGTTCTAATATTTGATAAACGGAGGAAAGATCCGATGGAAAAGACGGCGCAGCTCTATGAGGGCAAGGCAAAGAAGGTCTTTGCGACGGCAGACGAACGCCTTTGCATCGTCTCCTACAAGGACAGCGCGACGGCCTTCAACGGCGAGAAAAAGGGCACGATATACGGAAAGGGCGTTATCAACAACCGCCTGACAAACCGGCTCATGCGCCTGCTTGAGGAGAATGGCATACCGACGCATTTTATCGAGGAGCTGAACGACCGCGAAACGGTGGTCAGAAAGGCCGCCATTGTCCCGCTCGAGGTCATTATCCGAAACATCTCGGCCGGCAGCTTTGCCAAACGCTTCGGCGTGGAGGAGGGCGTCGTTTTCGAAAGCCCGACCTTTGAATTTTCCTATAAGAGCGACGCGCTGGGAGACCCGCTCATGAACGATTATCACGCGCTCGCCCTCGGTCTTGCCACCGAACCGGAGCTGGAAACCATCCGGGCTTACGCTTTCCGTATCAACGACATTCTCAAGGCGTTCCTGCTCGAGCACGGAATCACGCTTGTAGACTTTAAGCTCGAGTTCGGCAGGCTGCCAGACGGCACGATCATCCTCGCGGACGAAATCTCGCCGGATACCTGCCGTTTCTGGGATGTCAGGACCCATGAAAAGCTGGACAAGGACCGCTTCCGCCGTGATCTCGGCGGAGTCGAGGCTGCCTATGAAGAGGTCCTGCGGCGGCTTCTGGGGGATGAAAAATAATGGGGAAGCTCCATGAAGAATGCGGCGTTTTCGGCATTTATTCCAGCGCGGCGCGCGACGTTGCGGCCATGGCCTATTACGGGCTTTTTGCCCTTCAGCACAGGGGACAGGAAAGCTGCGGCATCGTCGTCAACGACGACGGGGTCTTCACCGCTTTCAGGGATACCGGGCTTGTCGAGGACGTTTTCACACCCGAGACCGTGCGCGCGCTCGGCGAGGGCAGCATGGCCGTCGGCCACTGCCGTTACGGCACGACAGGGAGCTCGGACAGAAATAACGCCCAGCCCCTGCTGGTCAATCATATCAAGGGCAAGATGGCGCTCGCACATAACGGGAACCTCATCAATTCCGCGGAGCTGCGCGAGGAACTCGAGTTGGAGGGCAGCATTTTCCACACGACCACGGACAGCGAGGTCATTTCCTATATCATCACAAAGGAACGCATCGGCGCCGCCTCGATCGAGGAGGCGCTGAACCGGGCGATGCTTCGCCTGAAAGGCGCTTATTCCCTCGTCGTCATGTCGCCGACGAAGCTCATCGCCGCGCGCGACGCCCGGGGCTTCCGTCCGCTCTGTTACGGCAGAATGCCGGACGGCGGCTATGCCGTCGCCTCCGAAAGCTGTGCGCTCGCGGCCGTCGGAGCGGTGATGACGCGCGATGTCCGCCCGGGCGAGATCATGGTTTTCGATAAAAACGGCGTCCGCTCGATCACCGAGCACTGTGATAAGCGCGACTGCAGCCTCTGTGTTTTTGAATACATCTATTTTGCCCGTCCGGACTCCGTGATCGAGGGCAGCAGCGTCCATAACGCGCGGCTCCGCGCCGGCTCTTTCCTTGCGCTGGAGCATCCGGTCCAAGCGGATGTGGTCGTCGGCGTTCCGGATTCGGGCATTGACGCCGCAATCGGCTTTGCCCGGCAGAGCGGTATCCCCTACGGCATTGGTCTGATCAAAAACCGCTATATCGGCCGCACCTTTATCTCGCCCGGCCAGCGGACCCGCGAGGACAAGGTGCGCATCAAATTGAACCCCGTCGCTGCGACGGTCAGGGACAAGCGCGTCGTGCTCATCGACGATTCGATTGTCCGCGGCACGACCTGCGCCCGGATCGTCGGCCTGCTGCGCGAGGCGGGCGCGAGAGAGATTCACCTGCGCATCTCCGCGCCGCCCTTTTTAAACCCTTGTTATTACGGAACGGACATCGACAGCCGGGATACTCTCATTGCCTGTCACCACTCCGTCGCGGAGATCGCCGAAATTGTCGGCGCGGACTCCCTCGGCTATCTCAGCGTCGAAAACGTCGGTAAGCTCACGGACAATTTCTTCTGTAAAAGCTACTGCACCGCCTGCTTCAGCGGACGCTACCCGACCGAGCTGCCGAAGAAAGCAAACAAAAACCGGTTTGAGCAAAAACTCAGCGAAAGGAGTCCAGGCGAATGAAGAGCTTTGCCGAGCGCTACAAAGAGGCCGGGGTCGATATTACCGCGGGCTACCGGGCCGTTGAACTGATGAAGCCCCATATCGCGCGGACGACTGCGGACGACGGGGCCTCCGGCATCGGCGGCTTCGGCGGGCTTTTCACACTCGACTTGTCTGAGACGCCCTGTCCCGTGCTCGTCAGCGGGACGGACGGCGTCGGCACGAAGCTTAGGCTCGCCTTTCTGATGGACCGGCACAATACCGTCGGTATCGACTGCGTGGCTATGTGCGTCAATGATATTATCTGCTGCGGCGCAAAACCGCTGTTTTTCCTCGATTACATCGCCTGCGGCAAAAACGTGCCGGAGAAAATCGCCGCTATCGTCTCCGGGATTGCCGAGGGCTGTGTGCAGGCCAGCTGCGCCCTCATCGGCGGCGAAACCGCTGAAATGCCGGGCTTTTACCCCGCCGGCGAATACGACCTGGCGGGTTTTTCCGTCGGCGTAGTCGATAAATCCAGGGTCCTGGACAAAGACCGTGTGGCAGAGGGCGACCTTCTGATCGCCTTGCCCTCCAGCGGGGTGCACAGCAACGGCTTTTCTCTCGTGCGCCGGGTCTGTGATATTGAGAGCCGCGATCTTGCCGCGCCTGTGCCCGAGCTGGGCGGCGCCTCTCTGGGGGAAACGCTGCTGGCGCCGACGAAGATATACGTCAAGCCCATGCTCGCGCTTTTTAAGGCGGTCGCGGTAAAAGCTGTTTCGCACATCACGGGCGGCGGTTTCTATGAGAATCTTCCGCGCAGCCTGCCGACGGGGCTTTCGGCAAGGATCGAACGCGCCGCCCTGCGCGTTCCCCCGATATTCGGCTACATCGCCAAGGCCGGCGGCATCCCCGAGCGGGATATGTTCAACACCTTCAATATGGGCGTCGGCCTGTGCGTCACCGTCGCGCCGCCGGATTTGGCCGCGGCGCTCACAATACTGCGTGAAAACGGCGAGGACGCCTATCTCATGGGCCGCGTCGTGCGCTCGGACGAGGGCGTTATCCTATGCTGAAAACACAGCTCGCGGTGCTCGTTTCCGGCGGCGGTACGAACCTTCAGGCGCTGGCCGGCGCGCAGGAGACGGGAAAGCTCAAAAGCGGAAGCATCCGTCTCGTCGTTTCCAGCCGCGCGGACGCTTACGCCCTGAAACGGGCGGAAAAGTACGGTATTCCCGCCGTCGCCGTCGACAAAAGGGCCTGCGCCTCCCAAGCGGAATTCGAGGAAAAAATTCAGGCCGCGCTGGTCGAGCATGGCATACAGCTTGTCGTCCTCGCGGGCTTCATACACATCCTTTCCGAGGATTTCGTTTCAGGCTGGCGCAAGCGCATCATCAACGTGCATCCCTCGCTTATTCCCGCCTTCTGCGGCGAGGGCTGTTACGGTCTGCGCGTACATGAGGCCGCGCTCCGTTACGGCGTGAAGCTCACCGGGGCGACCGTTCACTTTGTCAACGAGATTCCGGACGGCGGCGAGATTATCCTTCAAAAATGCGTTCCCGTTCGGAAGGACGACACCCCGGAAACGCTTCAAAAGCGCGTTATGGAACGTGCCGAGCGGCTGATCCTCCCCCGCGCGGCGGAGCTTATCTCAAAAAGGATCATACAAGAGGGTGAAAGCTATGGCATATGAAAGCTGCGATATCGGCGCGATCCTTCAAGGCAACGACTATCCGGGCAGGGGCATCATTCTCGGCAGGAGCGCGGACAAGGCCGTTCTGGCCTATTTCATCATGGGCAGAAGCGCAAGCAGCCGCAACCGTATTTTCGCCGAAAAGGGAACCGGGCTGACCATTTATCCTTTCGACGCGGGCAAGCTGGAGGATCCGAGTCTGATCATCTATTCCCCCGTGCGTGTCCTCGGGAAAAAAACCATCGTCACAAACGGCGATCAAACGGACACGGTTTATGACTTTCTGAAGCAGGGCAAGCGCTTTGAAAGCGCCCTCGAAACGCGCCGCTTCGAGCCGGACGCGCCCAATTTTACCCCCCGTATCAGCGGTCTCATCGATCTCGAAACCGGCTTTTCCTATAAGCTCGGCATCCTGAAGCCCGCGGACGCCTCCGCTTCCGCCTGCAGCCGCTTCACCTTTTCCTACGAGTCTGTGCCCGGGATCGGGCATTTCATCCATACCTACGCCGGAAACGGTTCGCCGCTTCCGAGCTTTCGGGGCGAGCCCGTGCCTGTCGCCGTCGGAAACGACATCGACGAATTCACGGCGCTGATCTGGAAAAGCCTGAATGCGGAAAACAGGGTTTCGCTCTACGTGCGCTTCATCGACCTCGAGCGCACATCTTTTGAGAGCCGGCTCATCAATAAAAATGCCTAAGGAAGGGTCATAACGATGAAGGAATTTGCGCTCAAATACGGCTGCAACCCCAACCAGAGGCCCGCACGGATCTATATGCGGGACGGTTCCGAGCTGCCCCTCACGATCCTGAACGGGCGGCCCGGCTACATCAATTTCCTTGACGCGCTCAACAGCTGGCAGCTCGTAAAAGAGCTGTCCGAAGCGACCGGCTTGCCTGCCGCGACGAGCTTCAAGCACGTCAGCCCGACGAGCGCGGCCCTCGGCCTTCAGCTTTCGGAGCCGCTCAAGCGCGCCTGCTTTGTCGACGATGTCGACGGGCTGGACGACTCCCCTCTCGCCTGCGCCTATGCGCGGGCGCGCGGGACCGACCGGATGAGCAGCTTCGGCGACTGGATTGCTCTCAGCGGGACCTGCGACAAGACAGCGGCGCGGCTGATCAAACGCGAGGTGTCGGACGGCATCATCGCCCCCGGCTACACGCCCGAAGCGCTCACGCTTCTCCAAACGAAAAAAAACGGCGCGTACAACATCGTTCAGGTCGACGAAGCCTATATTCCCGAGCCGTGTGAGATAAAGCAGGTTTTCGGCGTCAGCTTCGAACAGGGGCGGAATAATGCCAAGATCAGCCCGGCCCTTCTGGAAAACGTCGTTACGCAGAAAAAGACGCTCCCCGGGCCCGCCGTGCGCGATCTGACCGTCAGCCTTATCACGCTCAAATACACGCAGTCGAACTCCGTCTGCTTTGCGGCGGAGGGACAGACTATCGGCGTCGGCGCGGGCCAGCAGAGCCGCATCCACTGCACGCGGCTTGCCGGCGGCAAGGCCGACAACTGGCAGCTCCGCCAAAGCCCCGCCGTGCTGGAGCTGCCTTTTATTGCCGGACTGCCGCGGGCTGCGCGCGACAACGCGATTGACGTCTACCTCTCCGAGGACGCCGACGATGTGCGCGGCGACGGCGTTTGGCGGCAGTTTTTTACCGAGCAGCCGCGAAGGCTCGGCTTTGAGGAAAAACGGGCCTGCCTCTCGAAGATCGAAGGCGTTTCCCTCGGTTCGGACGCCTTCTTTCCCTTCGGTGATAATATTATCAGGGCCGGGCGCAGCGGCGTCAGCTATATTGCCCAGCCCGGCGGTTCCGTCCGCGACGCGGACGTGATTGCGGAATGCGACAGGCTCGGCATAGCTATGGCCTTTACCGGCGCGCGGCTTTTCCACCACTGACAGGGGAGGTTTTTCCATGAGGATAATGGTAATCGGCGGCGGCGGCCGGGAGCACGCGATCATAAAAAAGCTCCGCCAAAGCCCGAAGGTCACGGAAATATTCGCTTTGCCCGGGAACGGCGGAATCGCCCGGGACGCGGTCTGCGTTCCCATCGGCGCGGAGGACCTTCCGTCGGCCGTCGATTTCGCTGTCCGGAACGCCATCGATCTTGCGGTTGTCGGCCCCGACGCCCCGCTTGTCCTCGGCGCGGCAGATGCGCTTGAGGCGGCCGGCATTCCCTGCTTCGGGCCGGATAAACGGGCCGCGATCATCGAGGGCAGCAAGGTGTTCAGTAAAAATCTTATGCGGAAATACGGTATTCCAACCGCGGCATACGCAGTCTTTTCGGATATAGCGGCCGCGCTCGCCTATCTGGATGATGCGCCGCTCCCCCTAGTGATAAAGGCGGACGGACTTGCCCTCGGCAAGGGCGTCGTCATCGCCCGGACCCGCGAGGAGGCAAGCGCCGCCGTCCACGCCATCATGGCCGACAGAGTCTTCGGCGACAGCGGCGCAAACGTCGTCATCGAGGAATTTCTCGAAGGGCCGGAGGTCTCGGTGCTCGCCTTTACGGACGGCAGGACCCTCGTGCCCATGGTTTCCAGCATGGATCACAAGCGCGCGCGCGACGGCGACGAAGGGCCGAATACCGGCGGCATGGGCACAATCGCCCCAAACCCGCATTATACGCCGGAGCTCGCGGAAGTGTGCATGAAACGCATCTTCCTGCCCACCGTCGCCGCGATGAACGCCGAGGGGCGCGGCTTTAAAGGCTGCCTGTATTTCGGGCTGATGCTGACCGACTCCGGCCCTAGGGTCATCGAATACAACTGCCGCTTCGGCGACCCGGAAGCCCAAGTCGTGCTGCCGCTTCTGGAGAGCGATTTAGTCGACATCATGCTCGCAACGCGCAACGGAACGCTTGCCGAAGCCGAGATCAAATTTGCTTCCGGCGCGGCCTGCTGCGTTATTATGGCTTCGCTTGGTTACCCGCAGCGCTTTGAAAAAGGCTTTGAAATCTCCCTCCCCGCCGCCTTGCCGGAGCGCTGCGCGATTTACGCCGCGGGCGTGAAGCGCGACGAGGGCGGCCGGCTTCTGACGGACGGCGGGCGTGTGCTTGGCCTCACCGCCTGTGCCGACACCCCCGCGGAGGCCGTGGACAGGGCATACGAGGCGCTGAAGCGCGTCCGCTTCGAAAACGCTTTTTACCGCAAGGACATCGGACAAAAGGCGCTCGCGGCGCTGAAAAAGGAGGCCTGAACGGTGGTTTACAGGCTGTATGTTGAAAAGAAGCCCCCGGAAGCGCTCGAGGCCAAGGCGCTTTTGGATGACCTGCGCGGTTTTCTGGGTATCGGAACGCTCGAACAGCTGCGTATCGTCAACCGCTACGACGTCGAAAATATATCCCCCGCACTTTTTGAACGCTGCCGTTTCACCGTTTTCGCCGAGCCGCAGCGCGACCTCGCCTCAGAGATGCCGGAAATCCCTGAGGACGCATCGGTCTTCGCGGTCGAGTATCTGCCCGGACAATTCGACCAGCGCGCGGATTCCGCCGCCCAGTGTATACAGTTTATTTCCCAGGGCGAGCGTCCGGCCGTTCGCACAGCGAAGGTCTACATTCTGCGCGGAAGGCTTTCGACAGACGAGATAAACGCCGTGAAGTCCTATGTCATCAACCCCGTTGAATCGCGCGAGGCCGCGCTGGAAAAGCCGGAAACTCTGGCCGTGAAATACGCGGTTCCGGCCGGGGTTGCGGTGCTCGCGGGCTTCCGCGCCATGGACCGCAAGGCGCTTGCCGCCTTCATCCGCGAAAAGGGCCTGGCGATGGACGAGGACGATCTGCGTTTCTGCCAGACGTATTTTATAAGCGAAAACCGCGACCCGACTATCACCGAGGTCCGCGTGATCGACACCTATTGGTCGGATCACTGCCGTCATACCACCTTCAACACCGTTATCGACAGCGTCAGTTTCGAGGATGAAACGCTCTGCCGCGCCTGGAACAGATACATCGAAACCCGCAAAATGCTGGGGCGCGGCAAGCCCGTCTGCCTCATGGATCTTGCGACGCTCGCGGCAAAACGGCTGCGCGCCGAGGGCAGGCTCGACAAGCTTGACGAGAGCGGGGAAACCAACGCCTGCACGGTAAAAATCACCGTTGAAACCGAGGCCGGAAGCGAAAAATGGCTCCTGCTTTTTAAAAACGAAACACACAACCATCCGACGGAAATCGAGCCCTTCGGCGGTGCGGCGACCTGCGTCGGCGGCGCGATCCGCGACCCGCTTTCGGGCCGGAGCTACGTTTATGCCGCCATGCGCATCTCCGGCGCGGCTGACCCGCTCAGGCCCGTCTCGGAGACGCTGAAGGGCAAGCTGCCGCAGAAAAAGCTCGTTGCCGCCGCCGCCGAGGGTTACAGCGCCTACGGCAACCAGATCGGTCTCGCCACCGGCGTCGTCGATGAAATATATCACCCCGGCTATGCCGCGAAGCATATGGAGCTGGGCGCGGTCATCGCAGCCGCCCCCGCGGAAAATGTCCGCCGTGAGGTCCCGGCTCCGGGCGACCGCATTATCCTGCTCGGCGGCAGGACAGGGCGCGACGGCTGCGGCGGCGCGACCGGTTCGAGCAAGGCGCACAGCATCCTCTCCCTCGAGCGCTGCGGCGCGGAGGTGCAGAAGGGCAACGCGCCCGAGGAACGCAAGCTCCAGCGCCTCTTCCGTAATCCCGAGGCCGCGCGCCTGATCAAGCACTGCAACGATTTCGGCGCGGGCGGCATTGCCGTCGCCATCGGCGAGCTGGCGGAGGGGCTGAAAATCGACCTCAGCGCCGTACCGAAAAAATATGAGGGCCTGGACGGCACGGAGCTGGCCATCAGCGAGTCACAGGAGCGCATGGCCGTTGTCATCGAAAAAGAGGCGGTCAGCCGTTTTCTCGAGCTGGCCGCCGGGGAGAATCTCGAGGCGGCGGTCGTTGCCGAGGTCTGTGCGCTTCCCCGTCTCGTCATGTACTGGAACGGCAGCCCAATCGTGGACCTCTCCCGCCGTTTTCTCGACAGCAGCGGCGCGGAAAAGCACGTTGATATCGCCCCCGCCGCCATACAGGATTTCAGTAAGGCGCTTCCGCCCGATTTTGAAAGCGGACTGCGCACCCTCGTTTCCGATCTCAATGTCTGCTCGAAGCGCGGGCTTTCCGAGCGCTTCGATTCGACCGTCGGCGCGGGCAGCGTGCTCATGCCCTTCGGCGGAAGGTCACAGCAGACACCCGTGCAGGCAATGGTAAATAAAATCTCCCGCGTACACGGCGACTGCAGGACCTGCTCCTTCATGGCCTATGGGTACAACCCTTTTATCAGTGAGAAGAGCCCCTACCACGGGGCCTATCTCGCCGTCGTCGAATCCGTCTCCAGGCTCGTCGCCTGCGGCGCGGCCTTTGAGGATGTGTATCTCAGTTTCCAGGAATATTTTGAAAAGCCGCTGCGCGACAGAAAACGCTGGGGCAAGCCGCTGTCCGCTTTGCTCGGCGCGTTTGACGCGCAGCTCGATCTCGGGATCGCGGCGATCGGCGGGAAGGATTCGATGAGCGGCAGCTTTGAGACGCTTGACGTCCCGCCGACGCTCGTCTCATTCGCCGTCACGACGGGAGATATCGGCTGTGTCGTCTCGCCGGAATTCAATGCGGCGGGAACCAAGGTTTTTCTGCTCAGTCCGGACTATCGCGCGAACGGTCTTCCCGAGCCGGATTCTCTCCTGAAAATCTTCGATACGGTCGCCGGCCTTGTCCGGAGCGGAAAAGCGCTTTCTGTCTGGACGCCGGGATACGGCGGGATCGCCGAGGGCGTCTTCAAAATGTGTCTCGGAAACGGGCTCGGCTTTCGTTATGCCCCCGAGCGCGATCCGGACACCCTTTTCACCTATCGCTACGGAAGCTTTATCATCGAGAGCCCAAGTGAAATTCCCGGCGGGCTTTTGCTGGGCGAGACGGCCGGGAAGGCTGAGATCGTCTGCGGCGTGAGCGCCCTTTCCCTGTCCGGGCTTCAGACGGCTTATGAGAACAAGCTCGAACCGGTCTATCCCTGCGGCACGGAAAGCGCGGGCAAGCCGGCCGAGCCGTTTACGTTTGAGCGCAAAACATCCCTTCCCAAGCCCCGCGCCGGCGGTCTCAGCCCGCGGGCGGTCATCCCCGTTTTCCCCGGAACCAACTGCGAATACGACACGGCGAAGGCGCTTGAAAGGGCCGGTATCCGGGCTGAGGCCGTGATTATCCGTAACCTCTCGCCGGGCGATATTTCCGGCTCCGTCGAGCGCTTTGCGCAGGCCCTGAAGCAGGCGCAGCTGGCCGTCATCCCCGGCGGCTTTTCCGGCGGCGACGAGCCGGACGGCAGCGCGAAATTTATCGCCGCTTTTTTCCGAAACGCCGCCGTGCGCCGCGAGGTCGACACGCTGCTCGACAGGCGCGGCGGGCTAATGCTCGGGATCTGCAACGGCTTCCAGGCGCTCATCAAGCTCGGGCTTCTCCCCTGCGGGCACATCACCGACACGGATGAGAACAGCCCGACGCTCGGCTTTAACGGCATAGGCCGGCACCAATCGCGGCTCGTGCGCACCCGGATTGCCTCCAACCTCTCGCCCTGGCTGATGAAGACAAAGCCCGGCGATATTTATACCGTCCCTGTCTCGCACGGAGAGGGGCGCTTCCTTGCCTCCGACGCGCTGATCGCCCAGCTTGCCGGAAACGGCCAGATCGCCGCGCAGTACGTCGACCTCGAGGGACACGTCACGCAGAATATCCGCTTCAACCCCAATGGCAGCGCCTGCGCGGTCGAGGCGCTCAGCTCGCCGGACGGCAGAATACTCGGGAAAATGGGTCATTCCGAGCGCACGGGTCCCGGCCTGTACAAAAATGTCCCGGGATTCTATGACATCGGCCTGTTTGCTTCAGCGGCGGAATATTTCAAATAATCGGCGAAAAACCGTGCGCATATGCACATAAACGACGCGGTTTCCCGCGTTGACAATAGGGAAACAACGTGTTACAATTCGGTTACGTCCCTCGTGACAGCTTCTTTCCGGGTACAAAAGAAAGGATTGATGATAGATGGCGGAAAAATCTGCGGCTCTCGAATATAAGGGACATCCGCTCCGGCGCAAGGACAACATGATATATTTCGGCAGCATGGCGGACAAATATGTTATCCTGCTCCAGATACTTGATACCAAGAAGGTCAAGGACATGGATGTCGCGACAAAGGTTTCGGTTCAGCTCCAGCTCACAGACCCTGATCTCAAATCCCGCGACCGAGTGGTCAAAAAAAGTGAAAAGGACAGCCTTTACGCGGCGATGGACGTCGCGGCGGTCTGGCTCGACAGGGCGCTCGCCCAGTAGCGTAGCGGCACAGCAAACGCGGCCGGCGCACGCGGCTGCCTCTGACCGGACTCAAGGCCTGCCGGGAATTTTTTGCCGGCAGACCTTGACTTGCGTTGAATTTCAGCGCAGAATAAGCAGAACAAGCGCAGAGGGGAGCGGGAGCTCAGCGTGAAGAATCACGCTAAACACGCCAGATTTAAGCGCGAAGCGCGCCCGCTTCGCTTCAACCGCGTTTCATGCGCAAAAAGATCATGCCTTTTAATGGTCTGTTTGTGTCTTGAGTGCAGCGAAAGGAAGGATCTTTTTTATGCTCCATAGCGGACAGGCCGGCTGCCGGCACAACATGAAGAAAAAAGAACTTTCCCGTCTCATTTTTCCCGAAGCTGCAGGCGCCTTATTCGGTTTTATATCATCCAAAATCATTTGTTGTGATTTTGTTTTTTTTTGCGCGTTTTGCCCGGAAGTCCGGTTTTTTGCTGTTCTGCACAAACGCCAGCGCGCTGAGCTGCAGAAAATTATATTTTTAATATGCGGTCTGCGCTTGATTTTTTTCGTATTCGCCTGTATAATATTCATAATATTTGAATATTTATTCGGCGGTGATCATATGACAAGGGTTTTTATCGTCGGGGCCGAGGGCACGGCGGGACTGCGGCTGCACGCGCGGCTCCAAAAGCGGGCGGACATCGCGCTGCTTGAAATCGACCCCGCGCTCCGCAAGGAAAGGCGCGAACTGCGGCGCCTGATCGATGGGGCGGATTTTGTCTTTCTCTGTCTGCCGGACGCCGCGGCGCTGGAGATCGCGGCGCTTGCGCAGGACAGCGGCACGCGGATCATCGACACCTCGACGGCGCACCGAACCGCGCCGGGCTGGGCCTACGGCTTTCCCGAGCTTTCAGCCCGCCATCGGAACGCGCTTGCTCAGGCAAAACGCGCGGTCTCGCCCGGCTGTCACGCGAGCGGCTTTATCGCCCTCGTCTACCCCCTGATTTCCCTTGGAATGCTCAGCGCGGACAGCCTGCTGACCTGCAGCTCGCTCACAGGCTACAGCGGCGGCGGGAAAAAGATGATCGCCGCATACGAGGCGGCGCGGCGCCCGGAGGCCCTGAAAAGTCCTCTGCTCTATGCCCTGGACCAGACGCATAAGCATCTGCCGGAAATCTCCGCCCAGTGCGGGCTTACAAATCCCCCGGTCTTCATGCCGGTCGTGGGAGATTTTTACTCCGGGATGCTCGTCAGCGTCCCCCTGCACGCCGCACAGCTGAAAGCCGGCTGTACCGCTGCGGATATTCACAGAGCGCTTAAGGCGCATTACGCGGGCAGCAGGCTCGTCAGAGTCTCGGAAGAAGTGCCCGCGTCCCTCTCCGCCGGCGCCTTCGCCGGGCGGGACGACATGGTGCTGTTTGTCTCCGGCGGGCCGGAGCGCATCGTCCTTTCCGCACTCTTCGACAATCTCGGCAAGGGCGCTTCAGGCGCGGCGATACAGTGCTTTAACCTGATGCTCGGCCTGCCGGAAGAAACCGGCCTAGCACTTGGCTGAACCCGGCTCTCAGATTAGGAGGTTAACATAACATGAAACATCTCACAGGCGGCGTCTGCGCGCCGAAGGGCTTTGTCGCTTCCGGTACGAGCTGCGGCATCCGGAAAACGGGCAAAAAGGATCTGGCGCTGATCGTCAGCCAAAAACGGGCCGCAGCAGCAGGCGTCTATACGCAAAACCTTGTCAAGGGCGCGCCGATCCTCGTTACGCAGAAGCACCTCGCCAACGGCTATGCCCGCGCGATCATCGCCAACAGCGGCAATGCCAATACCTGCAATGCCAACGGCATCGAGATCGCCGAGGGTATGTGCGAGCTGGTCGAGAAGTACACGGGGATATACGCAAGCGACGTTATCGTCGCCTCAACGGGGGTCATCGGCCAAAGGCTCAGCCTGGATCCCATCGCCAACGGTATGTCCGCTCTGATGATGGGGCTGGGCAGCAATTCAAGCGACGCGGCCGAGGCCATACTGACGACCGATACGGTCAGGAAGGAGGCCGCCGTTTCCCTCGAGCTCGGCGGGAAAACGGTCAAAATCGGCGCGATCGCCAAGGGCAGCGGCATGATCCATCCCAATATGGCGACCCTGCTCGTATTCACCACGACGGACGCGGCTGTCGCCCCGGCACTCCTGCAAAAGGCGCTGGAGCTTGCCATTCAGGACAGCTTCAATATGATCAGCATTGACCGCGACACTTCGACAAACGACACCGCGGTAATCCTGGCAAACGGCATGGCCGAAAACGCGGAAATCGGCTCTGAAAACGCCGATTTCGCAGCTTTCCTCGCCGCGCTGAAAGCGCTTTACATCCATCTGAGCCGCTTGATATCGAAGGACGGCGAAGGCGCGACGAAGCTGCTGGAATGCCGCGTCACCGGCGCGAGAACAGACGCGGACGCCAGAGTGGCCGCAAAAAGCGTGATCTGCTCTCCGCTGCTCAAATGCGCGATGTTCGGCTCTGACGCAAACTGGGGCCGCGTTCTCTGTGCGCTGGGCTATGCCGGGGCCGACATCGACGTCGCCGGAGTCGACGTCACTTTCAAATCCGAAGCCGGGGAAATCAAGGTCTGCGAAAATGGCGGCGGCATCGCTTTTTCCGAGGAAGCGGCCAAGACGGTGCTCTCCGCCCCTGAGATCGAAATCGCCGTATCCCTGGGCGGCGGCCCGGGCGAGGCGCTGGCCTTCGGCTGTGACCTCACTTATGATTACGTTAAAATAAACAGTGACTATCGTAGTTGACATAACATTTTGGAGGCCAAGGCTTTGGACGAAAAACTGACAAACGCGCAGCGGGCAAAGGTGCTGATCGAGGCGCTGCCCTACATACAGCGCTACAACAATAAAATCGTCGTCGTCAAATACGGCGGCAGCGCGATGATCAACACGGAGCTGCAAAACGCCGTAATGGGCGACATCGTCCTGCTTTCGCTGATCGGGATCAAGGTCGTGCTCGTCCACGGCGGCGGGGCGGAAATCAGCGAGACACTTACGCGCATGGGCAAAAAAACCGAGTTTATCGACGGACTGCGCGTAACGGACCGGGAAACGGCGCAGGTCGTACAGATGGTGCTCGCGGGCAAGATTTCCAAGAATCTCGTCAACCTGATCGGAAACATGGGCGGCAGAGCCATAGGGCTTTCCGGTATGGACGGCCACATGATCGAGGCCGAAAAAATGCGCGATGAACTGGGCTATGTGGGCGAGATCGTGCGGGTCGACCCTCAGCCGATACTCGACATGCTGGACAAGGGTTACATCCCCGTTATTTCGACCATCGGCTACGATCGGGACGGCAACAGCTATAACATCAACGCCGACACCGCGGCCAGCCGCATCGCCGGGACGCTGAAAGCGGAAAGCCTTGTCAGCATGACGGACATTTCCGGCCTGCTGCGTGACACAGACGACCCGAAATCCCTGATTCCCGTCGTCAATGTCAGTGAGGCGCCCCAGCTTATCCGCGAGGGCGTCATTTCGGGCGGCATGATCCCAAAGGTGGACTGCTGCACTGAGGCGATACGCCGCGGGGTCAAAAAGGTCTTTATCATCGACGGCCGCGTTCCGCACGCGATCCTCATCGAAACGCTCACGGACGAGGGCATCGGGACAATGTTCGTATAACTTACTGTGTATACAGGCTCTAACAGAATTCTGAGGAGTATGAATCATGGATATTATAAAAACCGATAGGGAATACGTCGCCGGAACCTATGCCAGAGCGCCGCTGGTGGCGATAAGCGGCGCCGGCGCGCAGATCACCGATGAAACCGGGAAGGAATTTATCGACCTCGGCAGCGGCATCGGCGTCAATATCTTCGGCGCCTGCGACGAACAGTGGGTTTCCGCGGTCGAGGCGCAGCTCCACAGGCTCCAGCACCTCTCGAACCTCTACTACACGGAGCCGCAGGCGGCGCTGGCCAGGCTCCTCTGCGAAAAGACCGGCATGAAAAAGGTCTTTTTCGGCAATTCCGGCGCGGAGGCAAACGAGTGCGCGATCAAATGCGCGCGGAAATATTCCGCCGATAAGTACGGACCCGGGCGCAGCGCGATCATTACGCTTGAGAACAGCTTCCACGGGCGCACGCTGGCCACGCTGACCGCAACGGGCCAGGAAGACATGCATGTGCATTTCGGACCTTTTCCCGAGGGCTTCAAATACGCCCCGGCCAATGACCTGGCCGCGCTCGAAGCGCTCTGTGACGGCAGCGTCTGTGCGGTCATGATCGAGCTCGTTCAGGGCGAGGGCGGCGTTATTCCGCTTGACGGGGCTTATGTCGGGCAAATCGCGCGGCTCTGCGCGGATCAGGATATTCTCCTGATCGCCGACGAGGTGCAGACCGGAAACGGCCGGACAGGCACGCTTTACGCCTACATGCAGTACGGCGTTTCGCCCGACATCGTCTCGACCGCAAAGGGCCTCGGCGGCGGGCTTCCCCTCGGCTGCACGCTGCTCGGCGCGAAGCTCGAAAACACGCTTTCGGCGGGCACGCACGGCTCGACTTTCGGCGGAAATCCGGTCTGCGCGGCCGGCGCCCTCAGCATCCTGTCGCGGCTGGATGAACCGCTCTTCGCCGAAATCAGGCGACAAAGCACCTATATCAAGGCCCAGCTCGAAGGCGCCGAGGGTGTGAAAAGCGTGACGGGTCTCGGGCTGATGCTCGGCGTCGACACTGAAAAGGACGCAAAGACTATCGCCGCGCAGTGCCTGGAAAAAGGCGTGATCGTTCTGACCGCGAAAAACAAGGTCAGGCTCCTGCCGCCGCTGAACATCACGCGGAAGCAGCTGGAAAAAGCCATCCGGATTTTGAAAGGAGTCATCGCGGAATGAAACATCTTCTCAAGCTTTCAGACCTCAGCGCCGAGGAGATCCTCGGTATCCTCAATCTCGCGGACCAGCTCAAATATGAGAAGAAAAACGGCGTGGACCATCCCTTGCTCAAGGGTAAAACGCTGGGCATGATCTTCCAGAAAAGCTCGACGCGCACAAGAGTCAGCTTCGAGGCGGGCATGTACCAGCTCGGCGGAAACGCGCTCTTCCTCTCCTCGCGCGACCTCCAGATCGGCCGGGGCGAGCCGCCGCAGGACACGGCGCGCGTACTCTCCCGCTATCTGGACGGCATCATGATCCGTACCTTCGCGCAGTCCGAGGTCGAATCGCTCGCAGAATATGGCACCATTCCCGTCATAAACGGTCTGACGGACTACGCCCATCCCTGCCAGGTGCTCGCCGACCTCATGACCATACGCGAATATAAAAACAGCCTGAAGGGACTCAAGCTCTGCTTCATCGGCGACGGCAACAACATGGCAAACAGCCTGATCGTCGGCTGCGTCAAGCTCGGTATGTCGTTTGCGATCGCCTGCCCAGAAAATTACAGGCCAGACGCGCAGCTCATGAAATGGGCCGCTGAAAACGGCGACTTCCTCTGCACGACGGATATTTCTCTGGCCGCCAGGGACGCGGACGCCGTCTACACAGATGTCTGGGCCTCAATGGGCCAGGAGGACGAAACGGCGCTTCGCATAAAGGCTTTTAAAAACTATCAGGTCAATGCCGAGGTGATGCGCGCTGCAAAGCCCGACGCGATGGTTCTGCACTGCCTGCCCGCCCACCGGGGCGAGGAAATCTCCGGGGAGACGTTTGAAGCCCACGCGGACGAAATCTTCGACGAGGCTGAAAACAGGCTCCACGCCCAAAAGGCCGTGCTCGTCAAGCTTCTCAGAAATCGGCAGACCAATGAGTAAGGTTTACATAACTTTAGAAAATGGACGCGTATTCGAGGGCGAGGCCTTCGGCGCGGAGCGCGAAGCCATGGGCGAGCTAGTGTTTACGACCGGCGTCGTCGGCTATGTAGAGACGCTGACCGACCCCAGCTACGCCGGACAGATCATCATGCATACCTTTCCGGAAATGGGAAACTACGGCATTATCCACGAGGATTACGAGAGCTGGAAGTGCCATGCCCGCGGCGTCGTCGTGCGCAGCTGGTGCCGAACCCCTTCCAATTTCCGCAGTCAGGAGAGTCTCGACAGCTTCCTGAAAAATCAGGGCGTGCCCGGCGTCTGCGGCGTGGATACGCGCGAAATCACTCAGATCATCCGCGAGGCCGGCGTGATGAACGCCATGATCACAAGGGCAAGGCCCGACGGCGTACCGGCCGGCCTGAAGGACTACAGGGTCAGGGGCGTCGTCGCCGAAACCAGCGCCAAAAGCCCATATATTGTTAAGCCGGAGGGCGAAACAGGCTACGACGTCGCCCTCATCGATTACGGCGCAAAGCGAAACATTATCCGAGAGCTTCTGGCGCTCGGCTGTGCGGTCACGGTTTTTCCCTGTGATACGAAAGCGGAGGAGATCCTCTCCGCCGCGCCGGACGGCCTCATGCTCTCGAACGGGGCGGGAGACCCGGCGGAAAACGCCGCCTGTATCGCGGAGCTGAAAAAGCTGCTCGGCCGGCTGCCCATCTTCGGAATCTGCCTGGGCCACCAGCTTCTGGCGCTTGCCGCCGGCGGCAAAACCGAAAAGCTGCCTTACGGCCACCGCGGCGGTAACCAGCCCGTCAAGGATCTGCGCAGCGGCCGCGTCTATATCACCTCGCAGAATCACGGCTACGCGGTCGTTTCCGACAGTTTGGACGGGCGCGTCGCCCGATTAAGTTATGTAAATCTGAATGACGGCAGCTGCGAGGGGCTGGAATACCCGGAGCTGTGCGCTTTTTCAATGCAGTTCCATCCCGAGGCGCACAGCGGCCCGCGCGATATGCGCTTTATTTTCGGGCAGTTCCTCGCCCTCATGGACGGAGGCGTGACATAATGCCGATTGACAAATCCATCGAAAAGGTCCTGGTGATCGGCTCCGGCCCGATCGTCATCGGCCAGGCCGCTGAGTTCGACTATGCCGGAAACCAGGCCTGCCGCGTTCTCAAGCAGGCCGGGCGGAATGTTGTCCTCATCAACTCAAACCCCGCGACGATCATGACCGACACCGCGCTCGCGGACGAGATATACCTCGAGCCGCTCACCGCCGAAACGGTAAAGCGTATCATCGAGAAGGAGCGTCCGGACAGCCTGCTCGCCTCGCTCGGCGGACAGACGGGGCTGACTATCGCCATGCAGCTGAGCAAGGAAGGCTATCTTGAGAAGCAGGGCGTCCGGCTGCTCGGCACCTCGGCGGAGGCCATTGACAAGGCTGAGGACAGGCAGCGCTTCCGCGACACGATGCTTAAGCTCGGCCAGCCTGTCATCCCCTCGGACGTGGCAGGCGACCTCGACCGCGCGCGCGCCATCGCGGCGGAGATCGGCTATCCCGTCATCGTTCGTCCGGCCTTCACGCTCGGCGGCGGGGGCGGCGGCGTCGCTTATAACGCGGAGGAGCTGAAAATCGTCGCCGGAAACGGCCTGAGGCTCTCCCCCATCACACAGATACTGGTCGAGCGCTACGTCGCCGGCTGGAAGGAGATCGAATTCGAGGTTATGCGCGACGGCGCCGGAAACGTCATCGCGGTCTGCAGCATGGAAAATCTCGATCCGGTCGGCATACACACGGGTGACAGCATCGTTGTTGCCCCGGCGCTCACCCTCTCCGACAGGGAATACCAGATGCTGCGCTCGGCGTCGCTCGATATCATCACGGAGCTCGGCATCGAGGGCGGCTGCAACTGCCAGTTCGCGCTCAACCCGCACAGCTTCGAGTATACCGTCATTGAGGTCAATCCCCGCGTTTCGCGCTCCTCGGCGCTGGCCAGCAAGGCGACGGGCTATCCCATCGCCAAGGTTGCGGCGAAGATCGCCCTCGGCCTGACACTCGACGAGATCCGCAACGACGTCACCGGCAAAACCAGCGCCTGCTTTGAACCGACACTCGATTACGTGGTCTGTAAGCTCCCAAAATGGCCCTTCGACAAGTTTGTTGTCGCGGACCGCACGCTCGGCACACAGATGAAGGCCACGGGCGAGGTCATGGCGATCGCGTCCTGCTTCGAGGCGGCAGTCATGAAGGCCGTGCGCGGCGCGGAGCTGGGGCAGGATACGCTCAACCCGAAATTTCCCATGGCGCCCGACATCATTTCAGCGCTTCACAAAACGGACGACAGACGCCTGTTTACGATTTTCGCTGCGCTCAAGCGGGGCGTGAGCGTCGAAAAAATCAACAGCATCACGAAGATCGATCCGTGGTTCCTCTGCAAGCTCAGGAATCTGGCTGATTTTGAGCTGTCGCTCGACGGCAACGGGCTTGACGCGGACAGCTATAAGCTTGGCAAACGCTACGGCTATACGGACAAAGCGCTCGAACGCATTTCCGGCGGGAAAGCGCCTTTCGCGCAGAGGCTCTCCTATAAAATGGTCGATACCTGCGCCGCTGAATTTGCCGCCGAAACGCCCTACTTCTACTCCTCCTGTGACGCGCACTGCGAGGCCCGGCCCTTCATCAAGGGTCAAAAGGCGCGTATTATCGTGCTCGGCAGCGGCCCTATCCGCATCGGCCAGGGCATCGAATTCGATTACAGCTCCGTCCATTGCGTCATGACACTCAAGGCGCTGGGCTTTGAAGTCGTCATCATCAACAACAACCCCGAAACCGTCTCCACCGACTTCGATACCGCGGACAGGCTCTATTTTGAACCGCTGACCTTCGAGGACGTCATGCATGTGATCGATGCGGAGAGGCCCTATGGCGTCGTCGTGGCCTTCGGCGGGCAGACGGCAATCAATCTGACGCGCGCGCTCAGCGCAGCCGGAATACGCATCCTCGGCACCTCCGCCGAGAGCATCGACCTTGCGGAGGACCGCGCCCGTTTCGACGCGCTGCTTGAAAAATTCGGCATCCGCCGCCCCAGGGGTAAGAGCGCCCGCACGTTGGACGAAGCGCTGGACGCCGCGCAGACGCTGGCTTATCCTGTTCTCCTGCGCCCGTCGTATGTGATCGGCGGACAAAACATGACCATCGCCTACAATGACGGTAATGTCCGGCAATACATGGAGATCATCCTCGCCCAGGGTATCGAAAACCCCGTTCTCATCGACAAATATATGATGGGAACGGAGCTTGAGGTTGACATAATATGTGACGGTTCGGATGTTCTCATCCCCGGCATCATGCAGCACATCGAGCGGGCGGGCATCCACAGCGGGGACAGCATCGCGGTCTACCCGCCCTATAATATCAGCGACAAAATGCTTTCCAACATCATTGACGTCTCGACCCGTCTCGCCCTCTCGATGGAGACGCGCGGCCTCGTGAACATCCAGTACCTCATCTACGGCGGCGAGCTCTACGTCATCGAGGTCAACCCCCGCGCCTCGCGCACAATCCCCTATATCAGCAAGGTCACGGGTCTGCCGATGGTCGATATCGCAACCCGCCTGATGGTTGGCGAAAGCCTGAAAAGCCTGCCCTACGGCACAGGCTTATACAAGCAGCCGCCTTACGTCACGGTCAAGGTTCCGGTCTTTTCATTTGAAAAGCTGCTCGGCGTAAACTCCGCCCTCAGCCCCGAGATGAAATCGACCGGCGAGGTGCTGGGCATCGGCAAAACGCTGGAGGAGGCCCTTTTCAAGGGGCTGCTCTCGGCGGGCTTCAGGCTCGATTCGCATCTGCAGGGCGGCGCAAAGGGCGTTTTTATCAGCGTGAACGATCAGGACCGCTTTGAGGTCGTGGAACTGGCCCGCAAGTTTGACGAGCTTGGCTTTACGCTCTACGCAACGGACGGCAACGCCAGGGAAATTGAGACCCTCGGCGTCGACGTCACGGTCGTCGGCAAGCTCCGTGACGAGACGAACGTGCTCCGGCTGCTCGAGGCGGGCAGGCTCTCCTATCTCATTATGACCGGCACAACGGAGCCAAATTATGTGAATGACTATATCCGCATCAACCGCCGCGCGCTCCAGCTCTCTATCCCCTGCCTGACCTCGCTGGACACGGCGAACGCCCTGGCCGATATGCTTGCCAGCCGCTTCAGCGAGCACAACACCGAGCTCGTAGACATCGCCCATATGCGCGCCGGACGGGAGTTGCTCTCGTTCGTTAAAATGCAGGGCAGCGGAGACGACTATATCTTTTTTGAAAACTTCGACGGCAGCATCTCCTGCCCGGAATCTCTGAGCACCTCCCTGGCCGACCGGCATTTCGGCATCGGCGCGACGGGCATCGTACTCATGGAGGGCTCCGACCGGGCGGACGCGAAAATACGTATCTTCAACGCGGACGGCTCAGAAAGCGCCATGGCCGGAAACTGCATCCGCTGCGTAGGCAAATACCTGTACGAGTGCGGCATCGTTCCCAAAACCGAGATGACCGTTGAAACGCCGAGCGGGATCAAGGAGCTGACGCTCTATTCCTACGGCGGCGAGGTGCGTTCGGTCCGCGTGAATATGGGAAAAGCCGTCCTTGCGCCGGCCGCACTCCCGATAAAGCTCGACGGCGAGCGGGTAATCGGCCGCAGGACCAGGGTCGCGGACGGCGAATATACCATAAGCTGTGTCAGTATGGGAAATCCGCACTGTGTCGTTTTTGTGGAGCGCGTCGACCGCGTCGACATTCCCAGAGTCGGGCCGCTTTTTGAATATGATCCGCTTTTCCCGGAACGGGTCAACGCCGAGTTTGTGCGCGTGATCAATGATCACACGCTGAAAATGCGCGTGTGGGAGCGCGGCAACGGCGAAACCCGCGCCTGCGGCACAGGCGCCGGTGCCGCGGCGATCGCCGCCGTTGAGAACGGCGCCTGTATAAAGGGCGAGGATATCACGGTCAGGGTGCCCGGCGGCGAGCTGATCGTCAATTATACGGACGAGACCGTCTACCTGACGGGCAATGCGAAGCTGATCTTCACCGGGAGCGTGGAGCTTTGATAAAAGGCCCCGGATTCACAGCGCAAAACGCCGTCTGAGCGGCCATTTCCTGCCCCGCCTTTCCCGTATGGACGGCAAAAGCGAAAAAAACACGGATTCCCTGACGTTCCGAACGGGCAAAAGTCCCCTCTCCGGCATAAGGTGTAGAGAATAAGCGTACAGACACCTTTATGGAAGGGACTGAAAACAGTATGAACGATCAGCGCATTCTGCGTTATTTTCTCGGCGGCAACACCTGCCGCGGCTTCCACTCGCTTTACGACGGCTTTGTTCCGCTCTCAGACGGCTGCTTCCTCTGGATATTGAAGGGCTCGCCCGGCTGCGGAAAATCAAGTTTCATGCGCGCCGTCGGCGAAGCCGCGGAAAAAGCCGGCCTGAATGTCGAATACGCCGTATGCTCCGGCGATCCCGCCTCGCTTGACGGCGTATATATCCCGGAGCTTCAAATCGCATATATGGACGGAACGGCTCCCCATACGGCCGACCCTCGCATGGCCGGGGCTGACTCCGCCTATATAGACCTCGGCGCCTTCTGCGACTATGCGGCCGCGGCGGGCTTCCGGTCCGAGCTGACGGAGCTTTATGAGGGCTGCGCCGCCTTTCATAGGAAGGCTGCCGCAATGCTC
>JAISDV010000053.1 GCA_031264545.1 Oscillospiraceae bacterium
AAAGGCTCCGAAAAAGGCCGCCAGCATGGCAAGCACATAGAGAGACTGCTCGACCAGCTCGGCATAATTCAAAAACCGGCCGGGGCGGACACTCCAGAAAAGGTTGTCCTTACCGCCCCAGAAGCGGGCGAATTTTTTGAGCATCAGCTTGCCGACAACGACGGGGTCGGCGGTGCGCGCGCGGATCAGCTGAAGCTCGGCCTGCTCCCGCTCCTCGCCGAGCGGAAACTGCGAGACATAGGCCGCATCGGCGGCGGAGTATTGGCCGGTCTCCGCATAATTGCTGCCGGTCACGAATTTCCACAGCGGGTCGCGGTTTTTCAGCCCATAAGGGCTGAGGCCGCCGGCGATCAGCAATTGGCTGATCAACGTGACGGCGGTAAAATAGGTCAGCAGGGTGAGGGCGCCGTTCAGAAGCAGGCCTTTCTCTTTCGTCAGCAGCCGGCGCAGCAGCTGATAGAGCGCAAAGCAGGTCAGCACCACCGCGGCCAGCGGACGGATGACCTGCCCCAGCGCGAAAAGCAGGCCAACCAGTAAATACACGGGCCAGCGGGCACGTTCGCGCCTCAGCAGGAGATAAAAGCCCAGATAAAATAAAAAGACGGCCAGCTGCTGGTTGCTGAGCACGGAGTCCATCATAAAGGCGGGCGGATAGACCGAAAAAAGAAAGCCCGCCAGCCGCCCGGCCCCCTCGCTCAGCAGGCGGCTGCCCGTCTTATAAACCAGCAGCATCGTGCCGGCGGAGACAAGGCAGTTCATCAGCTTGAGCGCCAGAATGCCGGAGCCGGTGAGCCTGAGCACCAGCGCCTGGTAGAGGGTGAATCCCATCTGATAGGGCCAGGTGACAAAATAAGGGTCGGCGCTGAAGGAGAAATCGCCCTGCGCGGCCCGCAGGGCGGCATTGTACATCAGCGCGAAGTCGGACTGCGGTACGGTGTCGGCCGTCAATATCCAGACCAGGCGGATACCCAGGGATAGGCTGATCAGCAGCGCCAAAAAGTGTCCCTCGCGGCGGATTCGCAACAGTCCGTGCGCGGCCAGACCGTAAAGCAGCAGGCCCGCCGCCAGCGCGAAGGCGATAAACCAGTCCTCGGTATTCTCGGTGAAGAGGTCGATCAGGGACAGGATGACAATGCTGCCAAAAAACGCCAGCATCAGCAGCATAAAGCCCCTGGGGATGGTCCGTTCATTTTTCAAAGAGATCATGATTCTTATCCCTTCTCCGTTCTTTCCCTCTCCCAAACACCTTTATTTTACAACAGTTCAGGCCCATATACAACGATTATTATCCGTGCGCCTGACTGTGCCTCTTTGATGTGTGTGCCGTGGTGCGGCTCCGCGGTTCTCTTGACACTTTGGACGCGCCGTGCTAACATAATAGAACGCCGGTGTGGCGGAACTGGCAGACGCCCGGGACTTAAAATCCCGTGAGGGTAATACCTCGTACCGGTTCGATCCCGGTCACCGGCACCATAGCATGTTCAGGGGTTGTTTGAGAAATCGATCGTGCCCGGGAGCTGTTAAAGAATGAAGTCTTCGAGGAACAAAACCATCGACTTCACACCCGAGGACGGGTCGGAATACCTGGAGAGGTGCCTAAGCCCGAACGCGCCTATCCGTCTTGACGATATGGAAAACAGGGTGATACTCGGCGATGCGTTTGCCGTTATGCCGTTGCTGCCGCGTGCCTTTGCCGACCTCTTGATCGTCGATCCGCCCTATAATCTGGATAAGGATTTCGGCGGCAGCCGCTTCGGGCGGAAAAGCGACGCGGACTATGCCCGCTATACCGCCGCCTGGCTCGACGCGGCGCTTCCCTTGCTCAAACCCACCGCCTCGGTCTATGTCTGCTGTGACTGGCGCTCGGGCACGGCTGTCATCCCGGTTCTGACGCAGCGCCTGAATGTGCGGAACCGTATTACCTGGCAGCGCGAAAAGGGCCGCGGCGCTAAGGCCAACTGGAAAAACGGCATGGAGGATATCTGGTTTGCGACCGTCTCCGCGGACTATACCTTCAATCTCGACGCAGTCAGGCTCAGGCGCCGGGTCATCGCGCCCTATAAGGAAAACGGGCAGCCCAAGGACTGGGAGCAGACGGAGACCGGCAATTTTCGCGGTACCTGTCCCTCCAATTTCTGGGACGACATTTCGATTCCTTACTGGTCAATGGCGGAAAACACCGCGCATCCGACCCAAAAGCCGGAAAAGCTCCTGGCCAAGCTCCTCCTGGCCAGTTCGAACGCGGGGGATCTGGTGTTCGACCCCTTCCTCGGTTCCGGGACGACGGCAGTCGCCGCAAAAAAGCTGGGACGGCGTTTTGTTGGGATCGAGCAGAGCCGCCAATACTGCGCCTGGGCGCAGAAGCGTCTTGAATCAGCGGAGCACGACAGAACCATACAAGGCTACTCGGACGGGGTCTTCTGGGAACGGAACAGCCGGCCCGGGGCACGCGGGAACAGCGCAGCGGCAAGGAAGACAGCCTGTAAAACGCGCACCCCGTAGTCCCTTGCGGATGGAAATTTTCCGGTTTTTTTGCGCCGCCGCCGGATTCTGCTGATTTTTCGGAACTTTTCACGTTAAAATACGTCTGAGATGCATCTGACCGCAGTATGCGCAGGCCCGCAATCTATGGAAAGGAGGCACCGCGATGAAAAGCGCGCGTTTGTTCCTGATAACCGCTATTTTGCTTTTCTCAGTATATGGCTGTACACAGCGTCCGAACAACGATGACGTTTTACCCCCGCCTTCCGCCGGAGAAAGCCCCGGCGCGGGAGCGCGCCTCCAACCAACGGAGAAGCCCGACCCGAAGCATAGTCCCAGTCCGGCACAAAGTCCCAATCCGGCGGAAAGCCCTGCCCCGACGCAAAACAGCGCGGCGGGCGGAAAAAGTCCGGCCATTACGGACGTTGCAGGGACGGTCGCGGACTACTATCCCATCCTTAAAAATACCCATTATTTTTATACCGGCGAAGGCGGCGAATACGCCGCGTACAACGTTTATATCGACTACAGCTCGGACACCGCCGTACAGGAACGACTATCGAACACCGGAATGACCTGGGTCAGAGTCGTAAGTCTCGCCGGCGGAAAGGCCGTGCTGAGCTTCAGCCGTGAGAACAGCGCTTTCCGTGAAAATCTCCTGAATATGAGCGGCGGCAGCGGCGAGATACTCCTGATGGAGCCGGTCAGGGCCGGTACAGCCTGGAAGCAGCCGGACGGTGCCGCCAGCGCGATCACCAGCGTCACCGCGAAAGTCAAAACGCCCTCCGGCAGCTATGAGGCCGTCTGTGTCGAAACACAGGGCGAGGGCTACAAGATGTTCCGCTATTACGTCAAGGGTATCGGCCTCGTCAAAGCCGCCGTCCAGGCCGGCGAGCACGAAAGCTTCTCCGTCCTGAATGAGATCCGGAAGGATGTTCCCCTCGCGCAGACCGTCCGTTTTTATTACCCAAACGCCGAGGACGGGAAGCTTTATTACCACGACAGCGCGCTGAGCTTCAACACAAATGATGCGACGGCGCAGAAGCTCGAGGCGGCCTACAAAACGGAGTTTGACGGCAGACCCGGCGAGGTGCTGACGAAGAACACGGCGATCAATCAGCTTCAGCTCGACCAGGCGGCCAATATACTCCACATCGATCTGAGCGCGGCCTTCATTACGGAAATGAGCGGAGGCTCCGCCTATGAGTCCCTGGTCCTGCAAAGCCTCGCCAACACCTTCGGCGGCTATTACGGCGTCCAGAAGGTCATTCCAACCATCGACGGCGCACTGTACGAATCGAAATACATGGAGTTCGAGCCGGGCGCTTATCTGACCGTCCATGAGGGCGGCGCGCAACTGCTGGCGCAGCAGACGCAGGAACCGCCGGCTCCAACGCCGGCCGAAACAGAAAATACGTAAACAAAGGAGCTGTCGCAAGAGAAAATTGCAACAGCTCCTAAAATCACGAGATAATGCGCATCTACAAAACGGGAATGCGCGCGGCATGGAGGGTTTGTTTAGAAAATGCATAAATTGACAAAATCTTTAACGTCTATTATCGCTGTGTTGTTATTTGCCGCGCCGATTTCCTGGTTTTCGGGTTTTACCTCAAATGCCAGTGGTGCAGCCGACGAAACATCTGATCTGTGGTTCAGCGAAAAAACCTCTTCCGCCAGACCGTCCAATTCTGATGATGACGCGTATTTGCTAAAATCCGGCAAGCCGTTATCATACCTGACTGTTTACCCAGAAGTACTTTCAATAGAGGATATGCTTAAACAAGCCGCTCTTGTTGTCAGGGGCAGGGTGCTCGGCTTTGATTACCTGACGATCAAGCCTGTGCTCGGCGGCTCGCCTACGGTTCATACGGATTACTATATCGAGCCGCTGGAGGTTCTCCGCGGCGAACCTGCTGAAAAAAGCAAACCGATAACGGTTCGGGCAAGAGGCGGAGAAAACGACAAAATGATCGTTGTAAACGGAAACCTCTCCCTAATCGCGGGCCAAGAGTATCTATTCTTTTTAGACAAGCCGGTAACGGGCGGCGGATATAATACCAAAGGCGATTATTATTATGTTTCAGGCGGAGGAAGCATAGGCGTGTTTGTCGCAAGCGGTGACGAAACGCGGAAAAACGAACGGGGCAGCTCGGTGCCAAAGACGTTTTATCCTTATGAGGCAAGCGTTTTAAATGACAAAGCGCTTGATTACCTGTCGTTTGCTGCTGCGATAAGGTCTTATAACGAAGGCCATCCGGTTGATGAAATGTTCATTGCGGAGCGGTACTATAGAGACATAAAAGCGAACCTGGAATCCGGTTTTATCACACAGGAAGAGTATGCGCAGTCAATCGCGTGTTTAGATATTTATGCGAGTATAGTCGAATAGTGATTACTCCCGCTTTGATCAGCCGGCCTGCCGCTTACCGGTTATCTCAAAACACATTCTGTACCGTCTCCGCGCCGTTTTCACGGTAAGTGTAGACCGTGAAGCCGCTGTAATACAGTTCGCCGTCCTCGCCGTCACCCAGGCAGCTGCTGGCGTAGCTGCTGCCGTTCGGCGGATAACCGATGGCGGCATAGAGTGCGGATACGCTGCGCCCGACGCAGGCCCTGGCGTCCGCTGCCGTAGGCGCGGACGGCGTTTGCATCGGCTCCGGTGTGGGCGCCGGTGTCGGTATCGGTGTCGGCACAGGGGTGGGCTTCGGTGTCAACGCCGGTGCCGGCGTCGGCACAGGGGTGGCCTTAGGCGTGGACGTGGGGACGGGTGTTGGCGTCGTGGGCGTAGCGGCGGGGCTCGGCGCTGCCGAGGGCGTCGGAGCTGCGGGCACGCCGGACGCTTCTCCGTCCGGAGCGGCCGAGACGGCCGCCGGGACGCCGGGCGACAGCGCGGGCGGCGCTTCCATTGACTGCGCCGTGCAGCCCGCGGACGCGAGCGTCAGTCCAATCAGACCCAGAACCAGCAAATGCCTGACATAGGTTTTTTTCATCCTGATATCCCTCCAGTTTATTTCAAGACGGACGAAAGTTCAACCGACTCAGATATAAGCGCCGTAGCGCCCGTTACCATAACAGCACGTATTTCTCCCGAAACCGCGTCCTCCGGCAGATAAGCGGTAAAGGGAAACGCACCCGGAAACTCCCCGGCGGGAGTCGCCTCGTAGGCCGCGCCGCCGCTGAGCAGATAAATCGGGCTGTCCGCAGGCAGCTCCCCGTCTGTACTGACGCCGCCGCTGAGCTTGATATAGCCCGGCATGTCGCCCGAGCGCTCCGCGCTCACCGTAAGTTCCAGGCGCCCCGGGATGGTCGTGACACCGGAAAGCGACCGTTCGGGCGACGGAAATACCGGCGCGTATCGGTTCAGATAGGCTAGATTCCGCTCGACAAGCTCGACAACAACGGCGCTTGCGCCCGTGCGGGCAATAAAATCCAGCCTGTAGCTGTTCGACCGGGAAAACAGGGCGCGGCCAAAGCTTTCCGCCATAAAGGTATGGAGCGCGTTGCCGAAGGAGTCCCGGAACATAAGCAGCGAGCCGGGGACATTTTCCCGCGCCGTCTCAATGCTAATGTCCTCCGGCGAGCGAAAAGCCGGAGAATAGCCATAGCTGAAGCCGGGAGCGTATTCGTAATCCGGCTCGCACGTTTCGGACACGGGATAGAGCATTTCAAACAGGTCGCCATTCTCTGAAACGGTGATTTGGCGCATATTTTTGGCAAAGTCCGAACTGACGCCAAGGGCGCCGTTAACAGCGTCCGCTGCCATAGCCGCGCCGAGCAGATTCCAGTGCGAATCATTTTTGTAATAGAGCGGCGCGTCTGAAACGAGAAACGCCCGCAGATCGATAAAACCCACGGCCTGGCCGGCCAGCGCCGGCAGGAGCAAATCCAGACTGGCCTGGCTGCCTGCCTTGGCAAAGGGCATCTGTTCGGGATAGAGCGTATTTTTATTGGGAGCGGCGACGAACAGAAACGCGGCGCCGTTTTTCTCCGCATATTCACACATGAGATAAAGGCTCCTGGCGGCGGCGCAGACCTCCCGTTCGGTCATTGGATCATAGCCCAGATAATCATCCAGGGTATCGGCATAGAACAGCCAGCCGTCCCGGCCCAGAATAACGTCCGCCACCGGCGACACGTTGAGCGTGTTTGTAATGAACCCGGAATAGGCGTTGATCAACTCACCCCGAAAAGCAAAATTATCGGAAAAATAATCGTCGAGCTCCGCCGTGTAGCGCATGTTCAGAGAACCGTCCGGCAAAACCGGCTCCGGTGCGGCGGATCTGGTTTCACGCAAATTGCCCGCGCCGAAGCCCAACAGGCCGGCAACGAGAAAGAACGCCGAAAAAACGAAAAACAGTGTAATTGAAACCAGGTCAAAGGCTTTGTTTTTCATGTTGCCGTCCGCCTTAAAACTGATAATAAATAAACGGGTTATAGCCGGAGGCCGCCAGGTTCAGCAGGCAGAGGACATACAGCAGCCCGCAGCCGGCGGCGGAGAGCGCGGGAACCGTGCCGGAAAAACGCCTGTTCTTTTTAAGCCGCTCCGCAAACGCCGCGAACAGCCGGGTGCTCCAGAGGACGCCCATAACGAACGCTGCGACCGTCAGCGGGGAACACAGGCTGAAAAAAACGCCGCCGGAAGCCGCGCCGGCGTCTAATAAGCCCAGCATTCCCGCGTAAATCAGGCCGGCGCGGGCAAGCGTCTCGGCCCGGAACAGGACAAACGCCAGGACAACGGCCAGCAGCGTATAGACGCGGCCCGGAAGCCGGATTCCCGGGACCCCGCGCCGGTTTTTGAACAGGCCGGCGAACCAGGTTTCCGTCGAAATCAGCAGACCGTGAAACAAACCCCAGAGGACATAGTTCCAGCTTGCCCCGTGCCAGAAGCCGCAGAGCAGAAAAACGGAGAACTTATTGAGAATGGTACGCGCCCTGCCCCGCCGGTTTCCGCCCAGAGGGATATAGAGATATTCACGGAACCAGGAGGACAGCGAAATATGCCATCTGCGCCAGAAGTCCGTGATCGAAGCGGCGCAGTAGGGATAACGGAAGTTTTCCGCGAAGTGAAAGCCGAACATCTCTCCCAGCCCGATCGCCATATCGCTGTAGCCGCTGAAATCAAAATAGATCTGCAGCGTGTAACAGACCGCACCCAGCCAGGAGAGCTTAAAATCCAGCAAGGACGGCGAAAGGGCGAAAACGGCGTCCGCCACGGCCCCCAGCGTGTTGGCGACGAGGAGTTTTTTAGAAAGTCCCTGGATAAAGCGCCGTATTCCGGCGGCGGTCAGCGCGGGCTGCGTCTGCCTGTTATCAATTTGGTCTGCGACGTCGCGATATTGGATAATCGGCCCCGCAATGAGCTGGGGAAACAGGGAAATATACAGCAGGATTTTCACAAAGCTCCGGCTGCCCGCGCCGGGATTTCTGTAGACGTCTATGGCATAGCTCATACCCTGGAAGGTGAAAAACGAAATCCCGGCGGGCAGGGCGATATGCGTCACAACGCTCGCGCTCCCGATCAGAAGCCCAAGGTTTTCCGTGAGAAAATTCAGATATTTGAAGACGACCAGCTCCAGCAGGTTCAAGGCCACACAGGCCGCAAGCGCCGCCTTTTTATACCCTTGCAAGCGCCTTGACATCAGTGCCAGACCGCCGAAAAAGTTCACACAGACGGAAAGCAGCAGCAACAGAATATACCCCGGCTGCCCCCAGCCGTAAAACGCCAGACTCATGATCGTCAGGATGGCGTTTTTTCCTCTGATGCCGGGGACTATCCGGGAGAGTAAAAAGGTCAGCGGCAGAAAGATAAAGAGAAAAATCTCGGAGCTGAATACCAAGCCGTTCCCCCCTCAACGCTTTCGCTATGCCCGGCGGTAGCTCCAGGGCACTTGTTCATAAGGGAGCATATAGAGCACGAAATAGGTCTGGCCGTCGCGCAGCCGCGCCATCTCCAGCTCGGTATCGAAGATATAGGGCTTCCCGTCAAAATAGATTTCCACCCAGCTGTGGGGCGAGGCGTTCGCGCCGACGGTTCCGGCATAAATCAGCGCGTCATAGCCGATCCAGCGGGCCAGGTAATAGAACGCCGCAGCGTAGCAATAGCAGTTGCCGTAGCGGGTGCTGAACATGGTGATGGCATCCTGTATCTCCCAGCCTGTCTCCCCGATGGCATAGCTGTTGCGGCGCAGATAGGCAAAGCTGTCCCGCACATACAAAAACGCGGCGCGGAGCATTTCTTCTTTGGTCATGCCCGCATTGAAGATTTCGGCCGCCGTATCGTAAAGATAGCCGTCCAATTCGGCGCTGCCGGTGCTATAAAAACCCTGATCGTCGTAATAAAAACCGCCGATTTGGACATTCCGCGCAAAGCTCCCGGCTTCTCCGTCGTAATAACGGAGACGGTTCCGGATGTAATAGCGCCCTGTAACCGCGGTAAAGCCCATATCCTCATGGGACAGCCAGCTTTCCGCGCCGCCGCTCAGCTGCTCCCGGTGGGAAACAGTCGCCTCCATGATGTCGTAATAGGCCCAATGGTTTTCCAGGGCTTCGACAAAGATACGCATATCGGGATTAGCGTCGATATAAGCCTTATCGGGATAACGTCCCAGGACGCGATTCAGTATTACCGCCGCCTGGGCGCGGGTCAGCCCGGCGTCGGGACGGAAGCTGCCGTCCTCAAAACCGTTGAGCCAGCCCTTCGCCACGGCTGAGGCAATATAGGGATAGGCCCAGTGCGTAAGCGGAACGTCGGGAAATACGAGATCCGTATAGGCCGCCAGAGCCTCAAAATGGCTGAGCATGGCGACAAACTCCGCGCGGGTAAGTGGCCGGTCCGGGTGAAAGTCCCCGTCTCTGCCGCCCAGGACGCCCAGCGCGGCGAGGGTATTGACGGCGGACGCATACCAGCCGGACGCATCGACGTCCGTATAAACGTCCTCAAAAGGGACCGCGCCCGCGAGCAGGTTATAAACCGTCTGCGCCGCCTCCGCCCGGGTCAGTCCGCCGTCCGGATTGAAGCGGCCATTGGTGCCGCCGTTCATGTAGTTGTCGTGCCCGGCTTTTTTCAAAGAAACCGGGGAAACGATATGGTCCCCCGCCGTATCCGAGGGAAGCGCATAGACGCTGTCGGAGAACAGCCGTGTCCCGGAGTTCTGCATAAGGGCGGCCGCCGTTCCGGACACGCCGGGGCCGAAAGTCTCCGGTCTGTAGTATGTAAAATCCTGCCGCGCCCAGGCGAGGGCTTCCTCCTCGGCCGAGACGAAAAGTCCCTCCGGGCTGATAGCGGCGCCGTCCGCCGCCATCGCAGCGGGCAAAACCAGCGCTGTCATGAGCCACAATGCCAGCGTAAGCGCGATGATTTTCGTAAGCTTCATGTCTTTTCCTCCAAAATCCGGAAACAGCCCGCGCAGGGTCCTGATCGGCAGAGCACATGGATCATTGCAGGCGGGGGGGCTATGGCGGCGGATTTTGAAGCATGCGGTGATAGATCAGCACAGTTTCCCTGCCGTCACGCGGCGCCCTTGAGATTTTTCTCATTATATCCCATTATTTTCTTTAATTCAAGAAATATATTTTCTGTGATATAATGCGTAAAATGCTGTTTCCGTCAAGCGGAAAACGCGTTATTGAGGCGCCGCCAACTGTGAATCCATATATAAATCATACATTGCTCTGGTATATTTATTTTATACAAAGGAAAAAACGGAAAAGGAGGACAGTTCACGCATGGACTCAAAAGTAAAAACAAAGCGGCTGGAAATCGGCGGGATGACCTGTATAAGCTGCCAAAATAAAATTGAAAGAAAACTGCGGAATACGGCGGGCGTCAAAAACGTCAAGGTGAGCTACAGCGCGGGAACGGTGGATATTTCCTACGATACGGACCTTATATCTCCGCGGGATATAACTGCCGTTATTGAAAGACTGGACTATCATGTGCTTACGGGCAGCGCAAAGCAAGAAGCAAAGCTCAGTCGTGTGGTTGGGATTTTGGTGATTGTCGTTTCCCTGTATGTCCTGTTACAGCAATTCGGCGTTTTGAATTTGCTTGTTCCGAGTCAGTTAGCCGATACAAAAACGGGTTACGGTATGCTGTTCGTTATCGGATTGATGACATCAATCCATTGCATAGCAATGTGCGGCGGCATTAACCTTTCCCAATGTATGCCATACAAAGACATACCCGCCGAAAAGAAAAACCGCTTTTCCACATTCCGGCCTACTTTCCTTTATAATTTGGGACGTGTGATTTCTTACACAGTGATCGGCGGTATTTTGGGCTTTGCCGGCCTGCTGTTCAGCGGCGGCTCGGACGCAGGGCTTCCCATTATGGCACAGGGGCTTCTCAAGCTCGTCGCAGGCGCATTCATGGTGATTATGGGAATCAATATGCTTGGGATTTTTCCGTGGCTTCGCAAATTTCAGCCTCATATGCCCAAAATCCTTGCCGGCAAGCTAAGTACGGAAAAAGCGCGGAGCAAAAGTCCTTTGATTGTCGGCCTATTAAACGGCTTAATGCCCTGTGGTCCCCTGCAATCCATGCAGATTGTCGCGCTGGCTTCGGGAAACCCTCTTGCGGGCGCACTCTCCATGTTCCTGTTCAGCATGGGAACCGTACCGCTCATGTTTGGGTTTGGCTCAGTCGTTTCGGTACTCGGCAAAAAATTTACCCAAAAGGTCATGAGCGCCGGCGCGGTTTTAGTCGTGGTGCTTGGCCTGGCAATGCTTTCGCAGGGCGGCGCTCTTTCGGGCTTCCTGTTTCCGGATACATTATTTGCGATCATTCTTGGGCTTTGCGCGGTTGGTATTGTCTCCAGTATTCCGTTTAAGAAACCGGGCCACAAGACCGTTTCTGCTCTTGCCGCGTTTGGTTTGGCGCTTGTCATGATTGCCGCATGGAACGCTCGGGCGGTTGGCGGCGGCGCCTCTCCCGATGATAACGGCGGCATTCAGGTAGTGGACGGCAAGCAGATTGTCAACAGTACGCTTTCGGCGGGTAGTTATCCCAATATCGCCGTCGAAATCGGAACACCTGTCAAATGGACGATTAACGCACCGAGCGGCAGTATCAACGGCTGTAATAATCGGATAAATATTGGGGAGTACGGCATTACCAATTATGCTCTGATACAGGGTGACAACGTGATTGAGTTTACGCCAACCGAAACAGGCCGGTTTCAGTACAGCTGTTGGATGGGCATGATTCGCGGGTCTATCACCGTAACGGAAGCGGGAACCGCTCCTGTTGACAGCGGCGCGGGTAATGGCGATACAGGTGATGGTTATACGGAAAATGATTACGCGGATAACGGCGCGGCATTGTCTGCCCCCGCTCCGGCAGGCGTAACCATTCCAACGGACAAAGCAGCCGTTTCCGAGCTGACAACAGATGCGGAATACGGCGGCGACATTCAAGTGGTTGATATTGAATTGACCGATCAGGGTTTCAGCCCCGCTATCGTTGTGGTGCAGGCAGGATTGGATGTGAAATGGCACATCAGAAATTCAGCTTCCGGCGCGGAAAGCGGCACTCAGCTTTTAGTGCCCAATTTCGCCGCACAGCTTTTGCTCGAGAAGGGCGAAAACACACTGTATTTTTTTCCAACAGAAGACTTTGAATTTTCCACCGGAGACAACAAATTTTACGGCTATGTCAAAGTTACAGACAGTTTAGCCGGTGTCGATATTGAAGCGGTCAAAGCCGAAGTCGGCAGGTTTGAACCCCTTATTTACCCGCCCGAAGCATTTCAAGCGGCAGGCGGTGCAAGCTGTCATTAGGAGGAGATTTTATCATGCGAACGGAAACACAGAAAAAGAAGGGTATATACCTTGCCCTTGTTCTGCCCCTTGTGTTGGTATTTACGCTTACGGCTTGTTCCGCGAACGGCAGTGCAAGCGATACAGAGAGCGGCAATAACAACAGCGCTGGGAGTAACGCGCGTGCGGACGGCGAGCAGACTATTAAAGAGGGCGAAAGCTTTGTGATCCCAATAAGCGAGATCTCCGAGACCGCCAAATTCTACTTCATCACAGTAGGCAGCACAAAAATGGGCGTGGTCGCGGTCAAAGCGTCAGACGGCAGAATCCGTACAGCGTTTGACACCTGCCAAGTGTGCAATGGTTCGCCTAAAGCGTATTTTGAGCAAAGCGGCGACACCCTGCAATGCCAAAACTGCGGGAATAAATTCCCGATGGACCGCGTAGAGGCCGAGGCAGGCGGCTGTAACCCCGTGCCGATTTTTGAAGAAGATAAAACCGTGACGGATGAATCCATCACGATTTCATACGACACGCTGAAAGCGCATACAAGCCTGTTCCCCTCAAATTGGAGAAACTGAGCTCAAGTATGTATGGTCATGGAGCAGCTTATCTCTTTGCCGCCCGCTTTCAGGTAGTCCGCTCCCCATATGTACATGGCTTCTAAAATCGGCTTGATACTCTTTCCAAGGTCAGATACCTGATACTCCACTTTCGGCGGCACAACGGGGTATACCGTGCGAATGACAAGGTCTGCGTCCTCCAATTCGCGCAGCTGTTGGGTCAGCATTTTGGGCGTTGCCTGCGGAACGAGCTTGCGAAGTTCGCCAAAACGCAAAGTGGTATCAATCAAATGCCACAGGATTAGAGATTTATACTTTCCGCCAATCAATCCGAGCGTTGCGCCAACGGGACAGTTATATTCGGTGCAATTGCAGTCCATTTTATACCCTCTATTAAGGGTCGTTTGAAAAACAACAAAAAATATGGCCTGCTGGCTACGCATGCCGATTTTTCAAACAACCCTTAGTATCTTTTTAGATACTATATTACAATAAAGTGCGTACTTCCAAAAAAATAAATTGTAGTTATAATAATAGCATGAGGTCGCGGCAAAGTCAAGCCTCCGATGACCGGAAAGGGCTCTTGTGTATGGATAGTCAGATACTCAGTATTCGCGGAATGACCTGCGCCGCCTGCGCGCAACGCATCGAAAAAACGGTGAGGAAGCTCTCCGGCATAGGGCAGGCGACGGTAAACCTTGCAAGCGAGAAGCTGTTTGTGGAATATGACAAAAACAGCTTGCCACTCGCGGCCATCAAGGAAGCGGTTACGAAAATCGGTTATGAGGTGGTTGAGAAATCAGACAGCAGCAAGGTCGCAATTCCCATCGGCGGCATGACCTGCGCCGCTTGTGCGCAGCGGGTGGAAAAAGCCATCAAGAGGTTAAAGGGCGTGGCAAGCGTTTCCGTCAACTTCGCCACTGAAAAGGCGACGGTCGCCTATGACCCACATCAAGTGCGCTTATCGGCAATTAAGGAAGCAATAGAAAAAGCCGGATATAAGGCGTTGGAGGTCAATAAAACAGACGCGGCGGACGAGGACAGAGCGCGGAAACAGAAAGCAATCAAGGTGCTCTGGACGAAGTTTATCGTGTCGGCGGTGTTCTCTCTCCCGCTCCTTTACATCGCAATGGTTCCCATGCTGACAAAGTACGGAATCACGCTGCCCTATCCACAAGGGCTTAACCCGATGAATTACGCGCTGATTTATGCGCTGTTGGAGATTTTGCTGGTAATTCCCGTTATCGGTGTCGGCTATAAGTTCTACACCATCGGCTTTAAGGCGCTTATTCAACGAAGTCCCAACATGGACAGCCTTATCGCCATAGGAACAACTGCAGCCGTGCTGTACAGCCTTTACAACACCTGGCAGATTGCGCAGGGGCATTTCAAATATGTGGACGCGCTTTACTTTGAAACGGCAGGTGTGATTATTACCCTTATTCTTTTGGGGAAATCGCTTGAAGCCGTTTCCAAAGGGCGGACAAGCGAGGCAATTAAGAAGCTTATGGGACTTGCACCGAAAACCGCCCTTATTATACAGGACGGCGTTGAGAAAGAAATTCCCATTGAGGAAGTCGAGATTGGCGATATTATTATCGTTAAGCCGGGCGCTAAAATTCCCGTAGACGGTACGGTTGTTGAAGGCCACACTGCGATAGATGAATCCATGCTGACGGGCGAAAGTATGCCCGTGGATAAAAAAGCGCGTGATACGGTTTACGCCGCTTCTCTGAATACCACAGGAACGATTCAATTCAAAGCCGAAAAAATCGGCGGAGACACGGCTTTGGCGCAGATTATCAAATTGGTTGAGGACGCACAGGGCAGTAAAGCCCCGATTGCGGCAATGGCTGATAAGGTTTCCGGCGTTTTCGTGCCGATTGTCTGCGTGATTGCGCTGATTGCGGGTGTGGCATGGTTCTTCGGAAGCGGCGGCGACTTGAAATTCGCGCTTACAATCTTCATTTCCGTCCTCGTTATCGCTTGCCCCTGCGCTTTGGGCTTAGCTACGCCCACCGCGATTATGGTCGGAACGGGCAAGGGCGCGGAAAACGGAATACTGATAAAAGGCGGCGAAGCCTTAGAAACTGCCCACAAAATCAACACGATTGTTTTTGACAAGACAGGAACCCTTACCGAGGGCAAGCCGACAGTGACCGATGTGCTTGCCACAGAGGGCGCGGAAGCCGATAATCTTTTGCAAATCACCGCTTCCGCAGAGAAAGGTTCTGAACACCCCTTGGGGCAAGCGATTGTTGCCGGAGCGCAGGATAAAGGCTTGGAAATTCTGAAAGCGGAACGCTTCGATTCCGTCACCGGGCGCGGAATTGAAGCCCAAATCAATGGGCAGACCGTTTTAGCGGGCAATCGCAAGTTGATGAATGACCGGAAAATCTCCCTCACGGCATTGGAAGCGGCTTCCGACAAACTGGCCGGCGAGGGTAAAACGCCGATGTACGTTGCCATTGACGGCAGGCTTGCGGGTATCGTCGCCGTGGCTGACGTGGTAAAGGCTTCGAGCAAATCCGCTATTGAAAGTCTGCATAAAATGGGCATTGAGGTCGCCATGATTACAGGCGATAACCGCAGGACAGCAGATGCAATCGCAAAACAGGTTGGAATCGACCGTGTGCTTGCCGAGGTGCTGCCTCAGGATAAATCCAATGAGGTTAAGAAGCTGCAAGGCGAGGGACGCAAGGTGGCAATGGTGGGTGACGGCATCAACGACGCTCCCGCTCTGGCACAGGCTGACATTGGTATCGCAATCGGCTCCGGCACGGATGTTGCCATGGAAAGCGCGGATATTGTGCTTATGCGAAGCCAGCTGACCGATGTTCCCACCGCTATCAATTTAAGCAAAAAAACCATTCGCAACATCAAACAAAACCTGTTTTGGGCGTTCGGCTATCACGTGGTGGGAATCCCGATTGCCGCAGGCGTGCTTCATCTGTTCGGCGGTCCCTTGCTGAATCCCATATTCGCGGCGGCTGCCATGAGCCTGAGCTCTGTTTCAGTATTGACTAACGCCCTGCGTTTGAAAAGATTTAAGGCGGTAAGCTGAGAATCTGTATACGCAGCGCGAAACGCTGTCTAAGCGGTCATTGTTCCGCCGTTCCGCGTTAAATTTTTTTGAAATACATCAAGTATTCCCGCAAAAATTTGCCTTATACGGCGAAAAAATGTCTCGCTTATCCGGCATTCCCCGCCGTGTATACAGGTTCTAAGAAAGGAAAAGTGCATAAGCTATGAAAAGAATCAAACTTATCGCGGCGGCGGCCGCAGGCGCGGCGCTTGTTTTATCGCTCACCGCCTGCTCCGGGCTGAAATCGTTGGATGTGGTCGGGCGGCAATCCATTACCTCTTTTGAGGAGGCGCTGAAAACCATTCCCGATAAGGTGAAAGCTGATGAAGCCAATGTCGGTTGGGCCTTGTCCGCGCCGGACGATTCCGTCCGTTTCATTTGGAGTGCGGATTACAGCAAAGCCCCTTTGCACGACGTCATGCTAGAATTTGACGCGCAGCCGTTTCTTGACGCAGGGCTTGACCCCGAAAAGCTGCCCGATAATTACGCCTTTTATGAGGGCGATATAATGGGCGGCAACATGTTGATGGTCGGCACGAAACTCGGCAGCGACAGGCTAACTTACAAGGGTGAAGCTACCGCGCTTGCGGCTTATGAGCAAATCGTAGACAAGTACCGCGATTCTAT
>JAISDV010000016.1 GCA_031264545.1 Oscillospiraceae bacterium
GATCCGGCCGAACGGCTCGGGCAGCGTGAAGCCCTCCGGCTCAAAGCCGGGATGTGCCGCCAGAAAACGGTCGGCCACGCCGCCGTTTTCCTCCGGCAGGATCGTGCAGGTCGAATACAGCAGGACGCCTCCCGGTTTTACGCAGGCGGAAAGGCCGTTCAGAATGGCCAGCTGGACTTCGGGCAGGCGCGCGATATCCGCGAGGGCTTTATAACGGATGTCGGGCTTTTTGCGTATCACGCCCAGGCCCGAGCAGGGGACATCGGCGAGAACAAGGTCAAAAGCGCCCGTAAGCGTCTCTGGCGGGACGGACGCGTCCATGACGGCGGTGTCTATAATGGAAATACCAAGGCGCTCTGCGCCGGCTCTGACGCGCCCAAGCTTGTTTTCATGGCTGTCACAGGCGAGGACGCTTCCGGTGTTTTCCATACGGATTGCCGCGGCAAAGCTTTTCCCGCCCGGGGCTGCGCAGGCATCGAGAACCCGATCCCCGGGTCCGGCGCCCGAGGCCATAACGGAAAGCCTGGCCGCCGCATCCTGGACGTAAAACAGGCCGCTGGTGTGCTCGGGAAGCGCATTCAAGTCGCCGGCGCCGCTCAGAGCCAGGCAGTCCGGAGAAAAAACAGACGGCGAAACGCTTATCCCCCTTGCAGAGAAACGCGCAATAAGGGCTTCCGGTGTTATTTTCAAGGTATTGACCTGAGCCGTCAAAGGCAGGGACGCGTTGCTCGAAGCGAGAAACGCCCCGGTAAACTCTGCGCCAAACCCGCCGATCAGCTTGGAAACCAAGTCCTCGGGCGTGCTGTAGAGGATCGAAAGGTACTGGACGGGATCATCCGAAGGAAGCTCCGGAAGGGCCGGCCTGTTTTCGGCAAGTCTGCGCAGAATGGCGTTTGCAAGACCCTTTGCTCTGGCGAGCCCATGCTTTTCGCAGAGCGAGACGCCCTCGCTGACGGCGGCACGCGCGGGGATTTTATCCATAAAAATGAGCTGATAAGCCGAGAGCCTGAGGATGTCGCGCAGCTTTGGTTCGAGCTTTTTGCCCTTGCCGAGGTAATGGTCGATATAGTAATCGCAGAGTATGCGGTTTTGGATCACGCCGTAGCAGAGCCTCGTGCAGAGCGCCCTGTCCTTGCTGTCAAGGCCGGACGTCCGCATCGCGCTGTCCAGAAGCACATCCGAAAACGCCTGATTTCTGCGGCAGCGCTCAAGAACGGCCAACGCCGTTTCGCGGGCTGAACTCACCATGCTTACCTCCTGCGCCGTACGATCAATTTAGGCTTATTGGGTGTCCGCGCAGGAAGTCCGCCGCGCTCATCCGCCTGTTCCCGGGCGCCTGAAGCTGTGTGATGCGCAGGGTCTCCCCGTTGCCGCAGACGACCTCAAGCCCTCTTTTGAAGTCCGCGGAGACGATTGTGCCCGCGGGCCTATCGGTTTTATTATCCGTATATTCCGCGGCGAAAATCTTGAAAACATGTCCGCCAAGCTTCGCCGTCGCACCCGGCCACGGCAAAAGTCCGCAAATGTGCTTGACGACCTGCCGCGGCGTGCCGCTCCAGTCGATCGGACGCAGCTCCCGGCTGATCGGCGGCGCGTAGCTCACGCCGCCGCAATCCTGCGGGGTCCTTGGCGCGACGCCGGCTTCAATATCCCGGACGGTCCTGACCAGAAGCTCCGCACCCATTTTGCTCAGACGCCCGAGCAGCTCGCCGGCAGTTTCAAATTCCCCGATCTCCGTCTCCTCGGAATGGATGAGGTCGCCGCAATCCAGACCGCTGGCAAGATACATCGAACAGACGCCGGTCGTTTTGTCGCCGTTGAGTACGGCGTGCTGGACCGGGGCCGCTCCGCGGTATTTCGGCAGCAGTGAGCCGTGGATATTGACGGTGCCTCTCGGCGGGACGCCGAGCAGCGCGTCCGGGATGATGCGGCCGTAGGCGACGACAGCCACGAGTTCGGGGTTAAGGGATCTGAGCGTGTCGAGCGCCGTTCCGTCCCGCAGCCTTTCCGGCTGAAAGACCGGCAGGCCGGCCTCCAGCGCGAGCTGCTTGACGGGGCTGTGGGAGAGCTTCAGGCCCCTGTCCTTCGGCTTATCCGGTTGTGTGAATACGCCGGTCACGCTGAAACCCGCTTCAAGCAGACGCCTGAGCGAAACCTCGGCAAAAGCGGGCGTGCCCATAAATACAATACGCATTCGCGTCATCTCCAATCAGGCTGATTACTTCAGATCCTCCGGCGCCAGCATGTGTTCTGCGCGCTCGGAAAAGAGGATACCGTCGAGATGGTCGATCTCGTGGCAGAAGCACCGCGCCGTCAGGGCCTCGCCCACGGCCTCGAAAAAATTGCCGCCGCGATCCTGCGCCCGTACCCTGACATGGTTCGGGCGCGTGACGATACCGCATTCTCCGGGAAAAGACAGGCAGCCCTCCGGCCCGGTCTGCTCGCCCGCCTCAAATATGATCTCCGGGTTGATAAGCTCGATAAGCTTGGCCTCTTCGTCCTCGGGAACGTTGGTTTCCATGACGATCACCGCTCGGCGCAGAACGCCGACCTGGACCGCCGCAAGGCCGATGCCGCCGGAGTTGAGAAGCGTTTCCTTCATATCGTCAAGCAGGATGTGGAGCCTGTCGTTGAATTCGGTAACGGGACGGCTGCGCTTAAGCAGCGCGCTGTCGCCGCTTTTGATAATATCACGTATAGCCATGTTCCAACTCCTTGGTTGTTTGATTAGCCGGCGTTCAAATCACCGAAAACGGTGGCGCCCCTGAATTCCTTGCTGCTGTTGCAGTGGACGATGAGATTGGAGAGCAGCTGACGGATATCCCTGTCGTCCGCGCAGGCGAGCGTCAGGCGGTAACGGAAGCTGTTGTTGACCCTGACCACCGGCAGCGGCGCTGGGCCGAGTATGCGGAGGTCCGCCCTGCCGGAGAGCCGCCTTGAGATAATGCTCTTTGCCGCGCAGAGACAGCGCAGAACGGCGCTCTCGCTCTGTCCGACCGCCGTGAGGGAAAAAAGCTCGGAGAACGGCGGACACCATTGGATCCTCCGCATTTCAAGCTCCGAAGCATAGAAGCTGCCGTAATCCTGGGCGGCGGCTTGCAGTATGACCTGATTTTGAGGGGTAAAGGTCTGAATGACGGCCCTGCCGGGGGTGTCTCCCCTGCCGGAGCGCCCGACGACCTGTGTTATCAGGGAAAAGGTTCGCTCGGAGGCCCTGTAGTCGCCGGCATAAAGCGACTGGTCGGCCTGAAGCACGCCGACGAGCGTAACATTCGGGAAATCGAGACCCTTGGTCACCATCTGTGTGCCGACCAGGATCGGAACCCTCTCGTCGCGGAAGCGGCTCAGCAGCGCGTCGTGGGAACCCGCGCTGGCCACAGTGTCCGTGTCCATACGGACCAGCCCGGCGCCGGGGAAAAGCGCGTTCAATTCCTCCTCGATCTTCTGCGTCCCCGAGCCGACAAAGCCGAGCCTGCCGGAGCATTCGGGACAGACGGCGTCGCGCGCGCGCGAATAACCGCAGTAGTGGCACATGAGCCGGTTGTTCGCGCCGTGATAAGTCAGGCCGACGCTGCACCGCGGACATTTGTACGTATAACCGCACGCACCGCAGCTGACCAGCTTATACATCCCGCGGCGGTTGAGAAAAAGAATACTCTGTTCCCCGCGCGAGAGGTTCTCGGAGAGCGCCTGTGTCAGGACGGCGCTGAAGTCCGAGCCATTCCCCGCGCGGAGCTCCTTTTTCATGTCGACGATCGTGACCTGCGGAAGCGCCCTGCGGTTGTACCGCTCCGGAAGCGAGAAGAAGGCATATTTTCCGGTCTCCGCGTTGTATCGGCTGACGATGTCCGGCGTCGCGCTGCCGAGCAGCAGAAAAGCGCCGTTTTTCGCGCAGCGGAATTTGGCAATATCGCGCGTGTGGTAACGGGGCGCGTTTTCAGACTTGTAGGTCTCCTCCTGCTCCTCGTCGATGATAATGAGGCCGAGCTTTTCCAGCGGCGCGAAAATCGCGCTGCGCGTGCCGACGAGCACGCGCGCCCTGCCGGTTTTGATGCGCTTCCACTCGTCATAGCGTTCACCCGCGGAAAGCGCGCTGTGCATAACGGCGATGTCGTCCCCGAAATACGCAGAAAAGGTCTCCATCATCTGGGGCGTCAGCGCGATTTCCGGAACGAGGAGTGCCGACGAAAGGCCGTTTTTCAGCATCTCGCCGATCAGGTGCACATAGACGGCGGTTTTGCCGCTGCCGGTAACGCCGTGCAGCAGCGCGCAGGCGGTCTTACCGCCGCCGATCAGTGAGAGGATACCGCCGAAAGCGGCCTCCTGCGCCCCGGTCAGCACGGGAAGCGGGCGTTTTTTTCCCGCGCGGTACTCGGGCCTGCGGTAGACCTCAAGCCGGTCGAGCACGACCAATCCGCCCTGTTCGAGTCGCTTGATAACGGAAGGCCCCGCGCCGGTCATATAACGGATGTCGCCGACGGTCGCGCCGCCGAAGCTGATGAGCAGCTCCAGCGCCGCGGCCTGTGCGGGCGCCGACCGCTTTTTCGCGGCGGCGGCTTCCGCGGCGGCTTCCGCCGGAACGGCCAGTGAGACGAAAGCGACGGTCTTGTCCTTTATCCGGCGGGTCTCGAGAGAATCCGTCTGGATGATACCTTTTTTCGCAAGCGCTTTGACCGCGTTTACGGGATCGCTCTCTCCGAAAACGCGCTCGAGCTCCCGGTATTCACAGTTTCCGCCCCGGGCATAGAGCGTTTCGAGCAGCCTGCGCTGCGTTTCAGAGCGCCCGGCGGCCTCGAAAGCCTCATCCTGCCCGACTCCGGCGGTAATCCGGCAAAGCGCGCTGAGATTATACCACAGCCCGGCGGGAAGCATGGCCTTCACCGCTTCGTAAACTGTGCAGAAAAAGCGCTCTCGCATCCAGAGCGCGAGCCGGATCAGCTCATCAGACATGACGGGGCTTTCATCCAGAACCGCGCCGACATATTTCAGCTTGTCGAAAGCGGAGCCGCACACAAGACCGAGGACGATGCCCTCGGTTTTGCGATTTCCTTTTGAGAAAGGGACGAGCACGCGCATACCCGGGAGAAGCCTGTCTGCCAGATCGTCGGGAACAAGGTAGTCATAGGGCCTGTCGATCTGATAGTTTGCGGCCGAGACCGCGATTTTCGCTATCAAACGCGCCACTTATGCCACCGCCTTTCTCCCGGAGAACCGGCGCCCGCCCCGGACGGACGCGCCGAGCGTTCAGAAATGATTTCCGACCGGCTTGATTTTTCCGGTATAAACCTCGTCTATAGCGGTTGAAACCGGTTTTTTGTCGAGATGGAGACCGCCGTCCTCGGCATCGGAGGAAAGCTCCCTTGCCCTGCGGGCAATCAGGTTAACAAGCAGATAACGGCTCCCGATCTTATGCACGAGATCGGAAAGCGGGGGATAAAGCATCATAATGAACACACCTCGGTTAAATAATTTTGTCTGTTGCGCGCCCTGCATTTTTCGGCGGTGATGATGGATTTTATTTCATTGGCGGCGGAATCCGGATCGTCATTTATCACGATATAGTCGTAATTCATGGCCATCGAATACTCGAATCTGGCTGTTTTGATACGCTGGAGGATCTTTTTTTCGCTGTCCGTCCCTCTTGCGCGGAGCCGGTTTTCGATTTGGGAAAAGTCCGGGGGGATGACAAAAATGAGTATCGCCTCGGGACAGAGGCTTTTAAGCTGCATCGCGCCCTGGACCTCGATGTCGAAAAGGACGCTGAGACCCTTTTTCAGGTTTTCCTCAACCGGCGTCCTCGGCGTTCCATAGTGGTTTTCCACATACTGGGCATATTCCAGAAGCTCGCCGTTTTCGATCATTTTACAGAAACCGGCCTGATCTGTGAAAAAATAGTTTACGCCCTCGCGCTCACCCTCACGCGGCTTCCGCGTCGTCGCAGAGACGGAAAAAACAATGCTTCTGTCGGCTGCCATGACCCGCGAAAGGACCGTGCTTTTACCAGCGCCGGAAGGGCCGGAGACAACGATCATTTTGCCGCAGTCAGTCATTGTCGGGATCACCTCCGGCGTCGGCCTCATTCCTGCCGCCCATTCTCCCGGCAACTGTCTCCGGCTGAATGGCGGAGAGGATAACATGGCCGCTGTCCATGATGACGACAGCCCTTGTCCGTCTGCCGTAGGTGGCGTCGATGAGCTGGCCCCGGTCGCGCACCTCGAGGATAATGCGCTTGATAGGCGCCGATTCCGGACTGACGATGGCAATGACTCTTGATGCGGAAACCATATTTCCAAAACCGATATTGATGAGCTTCAAAAGCGTTTTCCCCCTATTCGATGTTCTGAACCTGTTCTCTGATTTTCTCGATCTCGGACTTCATATCCAGGACGACGCGAACGATATCGCCGTTGTTGCATTTCGAGCCGATCGTATTGGTTTCCCGGTTGAGCTCCTGCACAATGAAGTCCAGCTTGCGTCCCGCGGGGACCTCGCCCGCCAGCAGCCCGCGCATCTGGTCGATATGGCTCCTCAGACGAACTGTTTCCTCGTCTGTGGCGATACGGTCGGCGTAGATCGCGGCCTCGGTCAGGATCCTGGCCTCGTCGATCTGTCCGCCCTCCAATACCTCCGTCATCTTTTTCGTAAGCCGTTCGCGGTATTCGCCGACGGTCTGCGGCGCGCGGGCTTCTATGACCGAAACACAGGAACACAGGGCATCGAGCCGGGCAGAAACATCCGCCCAAAGCCTTTGACCCTCCCTGACGCGCATCGCGTCAAAATCTGAAAGCGCGGCGTCAAGCGCGGTCATCAGCGATTTGAGCGCCGCCTCCCGGTCCGGCTCGCACCTGTCGAGCGTCAGGACATCGCTGAGTCTGGCGACCTGATAGGCCGTCAGCTCGCCGCTCAGCCCAAGCGCCGCTCCGATCCTGTCGACGGCCGCCCTGTAGGCCGCGGCCAGGCCTTCGTTTACCGTGACGGAGATATCCTCTGCCCCGCCGCCGGTAAAGGAGATGAAAACATCGACCTTACCGCGCGACACGCGGGACTGCACCGCCGATTTTACCGCTTCTTCCGCGAACATGAGACTGCGCGGCAGGCGTACGGCGGTATCCAGATATCGGTTATTGACGCTTTTCAGTTCGACTGACAGCAGGCAGGCGCCTTCGGAGGATTTTGCGCCGCCGTAGCCCGTCATACTTTTTATCATAATTGTGCCGTCCTTTCCGCCGTAAACGCGCCCATCCCGGTACGTGAAAGCCGTTTCCCGGGTCCTTGCGGCTATGTTATCTTGATGTAAACCTTGTCGCTGTAGTCGCCGATCGCACCAACCTCCGTGTATCCGTCGACATAGACCTTGACGGGCGGCTGGAAGACGCCTGTCGTCGAGCCGATATCGGCGAGGTCCGCGACGATGTGGATGTTGTTCGCCTCGATCTTGTCTAATATGCTGCTCTTGCCGCGGAGCGTGATCTCGACGTTTTCCGTAACAATCGTGACCGTTCTGCCGGAGGGGGCGTTGGTGGTCGTAATGTTCGAGACGTTGAATTTCTTCGTCTCCAGTCCGACGATACGCAGGGTGAGCCTGGCCTCCTTGATGCCCGTGACGTTCGTGACGTTGTTGTCCAGGACGATCTGGAAGCTGTCTTCAAAGGTCGCGGTAAAGGAAGTCAGATCAATGGTGCCCAGGGAAATTTTGTTGATGCCCTCGAGAATTTCGGCGTCGCCCGCGATGGTGATAGTCGCCGGGCTGCACGTGACCTCAACGTTTTCGGCAGTCGCGCCGCCTCCGTCGACGAGGTCGGCCGTCAGGGGAACCTCCTTCGTCGAAGTGACCGGCACGGTCACTGAGACCGTTTCATCGCTCAGGACAAAGCCGTCCTTGTCGACGACGTTTCCGTTTTCATCCATGAGATCATAGGCCGAGACCGATTGTATGGTTTTATCGGCGTCCTGGCGGCCGACCTCGACCCAGGCGTACGCCACCCTGGCGATGTCGCTTTCCGGCCCGCTGACCGTGACTGTTTCGGGCTCGAACTGGATCGGCTGAGCGGCAAACCCTGCCGCCACAGTACCGCTGAAGCGTCCCTGCAGCTCGACGGTCTTGGTGCTCGTCTTGTCGATATTAAAGGAAATGCTGCTGGGCGAGGTGCTCACGATGTCGATCGCGCTGCTGTTGGTACCGAGCGGGAGCTGGACGGAAACCGCCTGGGTATAGAAGCTTCTTGCGCTGAATTTTGAGACATCCACGAACGCGACAAGATTATTCGAAGAGAGCTTGATAAGCTCCCTTCTGGTCGCCCGGATCCGGATGCTGACGGTATTCGCGCTGACATTTGAGATGGCGAGCCCGTCCTTGCTCATTAGGCTTTCCTGACCGTTGAATACCACCTGAACGCCGTCGAAGGTCTGTTCGGTGACATCGCCCTCCGAGGTCGTGACATAGACCCAGAGCAGTACCGACACGATCAGCGAGAGGACCGCCCACAATAATCTGGTTGCGAAGACAACAGGCCGCGCTTTTTTCTCATCCATTTTTCTTCACCCTGAACCTGCCGAGGAATTTTTTCTGTCTGGAGCCCGTGTCGGCAGCCTGCTCATTTGTCAGCTCGTTCCGAAGTATCTTCTCAAAGGTTTCCGGGGAGAGATGCCGCTTGAGCATACCGTCCACAGCGACGGAAATGGCGCCGCTTTCCTCGGATACAATGGCGGCGACCGCGTCCGAATGCTCGCTCACGCCGATGCCGGCTCTGTGGCGCATGCCGAGATCGCGGCTCAGGTTCGGGTTGTCCGACATGGGCAGCATACAGCCGGCCGCTGAGAGTTTCCCTTCGCTGATAATGACGGCGCCATCGTGCAGCGGAGCCTTGTCGAAGAAAATGTTTTTCAGCAGCTCCGCCGTCGTATCGGAATTGATGATCGTTCCGGTATTTCTCTGGTTATCCAGCTTGTTGACGCGCTCAAAAACGATGAGCGCGCCCGTTTTCGACTTTGACATGGCCCGGCAGGCCAGCACAGTCTGCGTTATCGCCATATCGACGGTCTGCGCATCGACGTTTCCGCGCAGAAAAAACAGGATATTGCCGCTGCCGACCCGCTCGAGCGCCCGTCTCAGCTCGGGCTGGAACAGAATCACCAGGGCGAGCAGGCCGACCTCAACCGCTTTGTTGAGCAGGAAATAAATGACCGTGAGATTGAGCCTGTCTGAGATCCAAAGGACGGAAATGACAATGCCGATGCCCACCGCGATCCTGTTGGCATGTGTTTTTCTGATCAGGCTGATAAGCTTGTAGATCAGAAACGCGACGATAAGGATGTCGATGACGTCCGGCATCCTTGCGTAGAGAAGGTATTGTATTGACCGGTTCAGCGAATCCTTTAACTCTTGCATCGGAAGCGACCTCTGTCCGCAGTTTATTCCGGCCTACGGGCGCCGGAGCAGTTTCGCGCGTGAAAAGCGGGTGCGCAAATTTATTATAATCTGATTATATAATAACAGTCCGCAAATGGCAAACATTTATACCGGATTCAGGCGTCTGAGAGGATTCTTTTCACGGCCTCCGCGGTGACCGCCGCTTCTTTCGGGGTGTTGAAGGGGGAAAAGCTGAACCTGACCGTGCCCCGCTCGAGGGTGCCTGCGCTCCTGTGCGCCGCGGGAGAGCAGTGCAGCCCGGCCCTGACGCAGATATCCGCCGCGTCCAGTTTTTCGGCGAGCGCATCGTTCGTCATCTGCTCGCAGCAGACCGAGAGTATGCAGGTCTGGGCGGAACGGCTCCCGTCCTGGAAGACCGTCAGGCCGGGAAGCTTACCGAGCCTCTCCGCAAGGGCAAAGCACAGGTTTTTCTCATGGCGGAATATCGCGCCTGCGGGCTTCGACATGATATAGCTTAGGCCCCGCGTCAGGCCGGCGATGCCGGCAGCGTTGTGCGTCCCGCTCTCGAGCCTGTCGGGCAGGAAGTCGGGCATCAGCCCTTCCGTGCTGTCGCTGCCTGTCCCGCCGCTCATGAGCGGCCGGGAAACGCCGCCGCAGAGGAGAACGCCCGTGCCCTGCGGCCCCAGCAGGCTCTTGTGCCCGGGCATTGCGACAAAAGCCGCGCCAAGGCGCTTAAAGTCCAGCGGCAGGATGCCGGCGGACTGGGAGGCGTCGATGATGAGCGGAACGCGCTTTTCATGGCAGAGCTCCGCGATCTCGAGAATCGGGAGGATGAAGCCGAAAGCGTTTGAAACATGTGTGCAGACGCAGCATTTCGCTCCGGGGAGGGCCTGTCTGAACGCCTCCTCCGCCGCAGAACGGTCAAAAAGCGGGGCTCCGGCGACGATGACCTGAGCGCCGATGGCGTTGAGCGGCCTTATGACCGAGTTGTGCTCGTAGCCGGAGACCACGACCCTGTCTCCCGGAAGGACCAGAGAGGATATCGCAATATTGAGCCCGTGTGTGGCATTGAAGGTAAACACGACGTTTTCCGGAGCCGGAACGTTGAAATAATCGGCGAGCAGCATACGGCAGTTTAGAATGCAGTCGGCCGCGGCCATCGCGGGCCTGTGGCAGCCTCTTCCCGGGCTTGCCAGCCTGGTCACCGCGCCGCTCACCGCGCGGATGACGCGCCCGGGCTTTTGCAGACTTGTTGACGCGCTGTCGAGATAGATCATTCTCCCACCTCGTTTATCGCGCCGTCGTGGGAGACGAGCAGCACTCTGGGCGGGCCGAGACCGGCGTCCTTGAATGCGGATATCGCTTTGACAAGATGCCTTTCGGCGACCTTCACACAGTAAGCGCAGCCCCGCCCTGCCGCGCTCTTGGGCGCCTTCGTGATGATAGCTGTAATGCCTGTGCGCTCAAGCGCGCGCGAAGCGCTCTGCGCATAGGTGAGAGACCGGCACGTGAGTAAATAATGAAGCATAGAAATTTTCCCTTTCGACCGAGGATTGACCGGCGTGCGGTCTGAAATATTCTATGCTCGCTTTATAGCGCGTGTTCGGGACCTGTACTCAGTTATCTATCAGGACGACCGCATGGGCGGCGATGCCCTCTTCCGCGCCCGTAAAGCCGAGACGCTCCTCCGTCGTCGCCTTGACGTTTACCCGGTCGTCGCCGATTTGAAGCGCTGCGGCAATTTTTTTGCGCATTTCGGGAATAAACGGTACAAGCTTCGGCGCCTGCGCGATGACAGTGCAGTCCAGATTCTCAGCGCGGAAGCCCAGCGCGGCGATTGCCGCGTGAACGGCCTCAAGCAGCCTGAGACTGTCCGCGTCTTGATAGCTCTCGTCGCTGTCGGGAAACATACGGCCAATGTCGCCGAGCGCGGCCGCGCCGAGCAGGGCGTCCATGACCGCGTGGAGAAGCACGTCGGCGTCCGAATGTCCGTCCAGCCCTTTTTCATGGGGGATCTCGACGCCGCCGATAATCAGCCTCCGGCCGGCCGTGAGCTTATGCGCGTCGTACCCGTGTCCGATCCTCATTTGGTCTGCGCCTCCCTTCTCGATTCAAGGATGCGCTCGGCAAAGCGGAGGTCGAGCGGAGTCGTCAGCTTGATGTTCTCCTCGCTGCCCGCCACCGCGCGGACGGAAAAGCCGAGCTGCTCGACCGCGCAGGCGTCGTCCGGGATCGGCAGGTCCTTTTGGAGCGCGTCGGTCAGCGCGCCCTTTATCAGCTCGGGCACGAAGACCTGGGGCGTCTGAGCAACGAAAGCACGGGCTCTGTCCGGCGTTGCGCGGACAAAGGAGCCGTCGAGTATTTTAACGGTGTCGCGCGCCGGGACGACCGGAATGGCTGCCTTATATGTCATGGCGGCCTCGATCGTGCTGTTGATGATAAGGCTCGTCACAAGCGGCCGCGCACCGTCATGAATGGCGATCAGGTCACAAACCTTGTCCGTCTCGCCGGCCCCGCAGAGCGCGGATTCGAGCCTTGTCGCGCCGCCGCACAGAATTTTAGACGCCTTGCCGATATCGAAGCTCCGGCACAGCGCCGCAACGCTTTCGATTTTTTCCGCTTCCGTCACGACAATGATTTCCGTTATGTACGCGCTCGCCTCAAAGCTTATGAGGGAATACGCGAGAACGGGCATCCCGTTCAGCGGCGCAAAGAGCTTATCGCCGCCAAAACGCGAGGAAGCACCCGCGGCGACGATTACGGCCGAACAACGGATTTTTCTTTTTTGGGGAGCAAACAGCTTGGAAAGTGACATGTCAGCCTCCGGCACAGCACAGTAAATAAAAAATAAAACAACGGGCACGCCGGCATATTAAAGGGTCGCCTCATGCCTTCGCCGCCCGTGTTATATCAGGAAACCGCCGTATTGATGCGCGCCTCGACCTCTTCATAGCTGATGCTCTCAGACAGAACGATTTCCGAGATCAGTATCTGCTTTGCCGAGTGGAGCATTTTCCGTTCGCCGGTGGAGAGCCCCCTGTCCGTATCCCTGAGCATCAGCCCCTTGATGACCGCCGCGACTTCCAAAAGGTCGCCGCTCTTGATTTTGAGCATATTCTCGCGGTAGCGCTTGTTCCAGTTCTGGGTCATATTGACCTGGAGCTCCGCAATAGCGCTGATAATCTTTTCCGCCTCCTCGGCACAGATGATCGGCCTGACCCCGATGCTGCCGGTGCAGTCGACAGGAATCATAACGAGCATATCTCCGACGGGAAGCTTGAGAACATAATAGTCCTTTTCCGTGCCGTCGACCTTTCTCTTGACGATGCTGTCGATTATGCCCGCGCCGTGCATGGGGTGTGCTATCCGGTCTCCAACGCTGAACAAGGCTATCCCTCCCGTTTGAAAAAATGCTGTCATATGCCGCTTATAAATAAATTATACACGAAAAATCAGGATTTAGCAAGGAAGCGTGAGAAATTATTAATAGCTTGCCGCAGGCAAGCTATTAATAATTGCCATGCGGCGCGTCCCGCGCCGCGGCATTAAATCTCAGCGCGTGCGCACTCAGTGCGCACTTGCGCGTTAAAAATAGTTTCGTAAAAACTATTTTTAATAAGAGCAAAATAAGCCCCCCGCTCACGCAGTCCGTAAACGGGGGGGCTGCTGCCGGTGCGATGCTTTTATTCTTCCCCGGTTTCGGGGGTGTCTCCCGTGGCCTCGCCGTTTTCGGAGACTTCGTAGACCACGGCGTCGCCTGCTTCAGGCGCCTCGCAAACGGCGCTCTCCGCTCCGGTTTCAGCTTTTTTCTCAGGCTCGAGCAGCGCGCGGATGCTCAGGGATATTTTCTGCTTGTCGGTATCCACAGCGGTGATCCTGACGTCTGCGGTCTGGCCGACGGCGAGCACCTCGTCGGGCTTTATGATGCGGCGGGCTGCGATCTGGGAAATATGGATAAGACCGTCGACGCCGGGTATGACCTCGGCGAAAGCGCCGAAAGGCATGAGCTTAACGATTTTGACATTTACCTGATCGCCGGCCTTGTAGACGCTCATAAACTTCTCCCACGGATTCCCGTCGGGGTCCTTATAGCCGAGAGATATTCTGCGGTTTTCCTTATCAAAGCTGATAACATACACGTCGACCGTATCGCCGACGTTCATAATGTCGGAAGGCTGCCTGATGCGGCTCCAGCTCAGCTCGGAAACATGGATCATGCCGTCTATCCCGCCGATGTCGACGAACACGCCGTAGCCGGTGAGGGATTTGACGATGCCCTGATAGCGCTTACCGACCTCGATCTCACTCCAGATCTTTTCAGCGCGCTCCCTGCGCTCATCCTTCGCAACGGCGCTGATGCTGCCGACGACGCGGCGGCGTCCCCTGTTGACCTCGGTTATCTTGAGACGCACCTTCTTTTTGAGAAGCGCGCTCATGTCCGCGTCCTTCGGAAGCCCCGTCTGAGAATTGGGGACGAAAACGCGCACGCCCCTGACGGAAGCGACCACGCCGCCCTTGTTGTCCTCGGTGACGGTGCCCTCGAGAACGACGGCGTTTTCGAAAGCCTCCTCAACCATTGTCCAGGCCTTCGCGGCGTCGAGACGCCGCTTGGAGAGCATGACCGTACCTTCCACATCGTTGACACGGACTACGCAGGCTTCTATGGTGTCGCCGATCTTGATGAGCTGGTCGAGCGCCGCGTCGGCATCATCCGTAAATTCCGAAACAGGGATGTACCCGGACTGCTTCGCGCCCAGGTCAACGCTGATTTCCGTAGGAGTTATCGCATCAACAATACCGGTAACGGTATCGCCGTTATAGATTGTTTTTATAGAATCCTCCAGCATCTGGTCGAAAGTCATTTCCGCCTCGGGAACGGCCTCTTCTGTCGTACCGGGCGCTGTGGTCTCTTCGATCTTGAGCTCGTCAGTCATGGTTTGTTGTACCTCCTTAATGATCCAAGCAGGCGTTGACGCGCCGGCTGTAACGCCTATGGTATCCGCGTTCTCGAATGCGGTCACATCCAGCTCCTCCGCCGAGGCGATAAACTGGACGTTTTGGCAGTGTTCCCTGCAAATTTCGGCAAGGTGGACACTGTTAGCGCTGTGCCGGGCGCCGATAACGATCATTGCGCCGCACTTCTCGGATAAATCCGCAGCGGCGGACTGCCTGATGGATGTAGCTCCGCATATTGTATCAAAATATTCGCAATTTGTACACTCTTTTTTAAGAATTTTTTTCGTTTCCTCCAAAACACGCCGGGTTTGCGTCGTCTG
>JAISDV010000191.1 GCA_031264545.1 Oscillospiraceae bacterium
GTGTCAAACAAATAAACCCTTTATTGTGTTATGCTCCGCGGATATATATCATAATAACGTTCAGAGCGGCAGAAGGAAAACACTGAAGTCCGGGCAACAGGATTTAATAAAAAAACTGAATGCAATGCAGCTTACGATCGTGCCCTTTAATGAAGGCGCGTTCAAAAGGAACCTGCGCGAAACGGTGCTTTCGGAGCTTCAAAATGTATTTACGGACGCCATAAATCATTTTTCTTTCGCAGAACATTTTCTTTTGCCGTCTATAGCTTATGGCGTCTTAAATTACCTGTACTCTACAGATAATCCCGAGCAGTACGCGCGATTTGTCGTGGCAAAGTATTATGACGACATCCGAAAGACAATAGCGGCGTATGGGGGAGGAAACAGGTTGCGGGATGGTAAAGAGGAAAAAAATTATGGCGTTATCGGCATAATGAATGAGAAGCAGCAAACGGTTTTTTATGATTTTGTAAATAAAAAGCTCTATGTACTGGAAAATGACAGCGTAACTATCGGCCGTACCGACAGGGACCCCGGTGAAAAGGGCGGGCGAAGAGCAATGCTCGCAGCGCCAATTTGGCATAATCATACGATAGCGGGCGTATTGACCTTCGATTTTTTTCGGGAACCGCCGGCAGAGCTGAGAAACAGAGACATTATAAGAATAATCGAAAAAAAGAAAAAGAATTTGGAAATATTAATGCGCAACTCGTGCCGATATGCTGAAAAAATTGAGCAATTACTTTTTTAGTCAAAACAGCGTGAATGTTTGTATAGGAGGTTTAGCGTGAAAATCAACAGCAGAGCTTTTGTTTCATTTGATGAATATTGTCCTTTTGACTGCAAGCACTGTTATACTTACGATATTGAACGCACATCATACCGTTCTATGGATGAAATCGTGAACAGCATCTCAAAGCAGCAATTTGACGTCGTATACGTTTCACAGAAAAATGACAATTTTGCTGTTCCCGAACGGGGTATTCAGCTATGTCAAAATCTGTTTGACAAATATCGATGCAACATTTTCGCCATAACCAGAAATACGCTGAGCGACAGGGATATTCACAAAATACAGGACTTATCTATCCGTATGAGAGAGTCGAATAAACTGTTCGTATTTGCCGTATCTATCTCCGCGATAGAATCTGCCTCCAAAACGGAAAATGCGGATAGAGTTCCGTCCCCGCTCTCGCGCATTGCGTTTATTAAACAATTGTCTGATTCGGGCATTCCCGTCATCGCGATGATACGACCGGTCTATCCGGATAAAATCATACCGATAACCGAGCTGGCGAAAATTATCGATTTATGCCGCGGACATGTATCCTGCGTCGTATCAGGCGGCTTGGGTGTCAATGACAATATACTGGCGCGGCTGGATATGACGCGTGACGCGTTTACTTATTATGAGAACTACGAGTACCTGCAGGGCGCAATAGACTGTGAAATAAACTTCGTTAACGTCGCGGATGAGCTTAATCTTTTACGCGCAAAATGCGCCGGCGTTTCATTGCCGTTTTTTGAGCATAGTATGCCCGCGCTCAATTTTCTGTATAATCAGGCAATGAAAATCGCATAAATAAAGCTGAGCAGTCTATCGGCCGCCGCAGACCTCCGGAGGACGGCATGGAACACATCACATCACGGCAAAACGGCATTATCGCGCACCTGAGACGGCTCGCTTCCGACGGGGCTTACCGCAGGGAAACAGGTGAATTCGCCTGCGACGGCGAAAAAATGCTGAGAGAGGCGCTGGCCTTCGGGGCTGAGCTGAACTGTGTGCTCTGGGGCGGGGAACCAAAATTCGCGCTTCCCGCTCAGTTCAGCCAATATACCTGTCCGGAGGCGTTGATGCGATACGCGTCTCCGCTCAGGAACTCGGCCGGACCGGTTTTCAGCGTGAAAATACGCGCGCTGCCGAATAAAACGGCGGTCTCATCCGTAATCGTACTGGAAAACGTACAGGACCCCGGAAATGTCGGAACCGTGATCCGGACGGCGGACGCGCTGGGAACGGACGCTGTCCTGCTTGTCGGAGACTGCGCGGATCTGCATAATCCAAAAACTGTCCGCGCCACTATGGGCGGGATATTCCGCCAAGCCGTCATCGAGACGGGACTGGACGGATTAAAAAATTATGTAAACCAAAACAAGCTGACGCTTTACGGCGCCGCTTTGAGCGGCGATTCGGCGGATATTCGAGACGTCCGGCCGGTCAGGGCCGCAGTCGCCGTCGGCAGCGAGGGGCGGGGTCTTTCGTCCGCGCTGCTTGCGCTGTGCGAAAGACGGCTGGTTATTCCGATGCGCTCCGGCTGCGAATCTTTGAATGCGGCTGTCGCGGCGGCAATCATCATGTGGGAAATGTCCAGACGGGAATAAGGGAGAAATTTTTTTGTCTGCGCTGAAATATTGGGTATGGCTCTCCGCGCTCACCGGCCTGAAGCCCGCCAGGCGTCTCGAGCTGCTTGACCAATTCGGAGATCCTGAAAAAATCTATTATGCCGATGAGGGGCTTTTTCGGAAAAGCCTTTTCCTCAGCGACGCCGAGCTGAGCCTTGTCATGGACAAAAGTCTCGACAAAGCGGAGCGGATACTCGAAAAATCCCTCTCCGGCGGTATCTCCATCCTCTGCTTTCAGGACGCGGTCTATCCCCAGCGGCTCAGGAATATTTTTGACCCGCCGGTAGTCCTGTATCTCAGGGGCAGGCTGCCCGCGGTCGACGAGACCGCCGTGGTCGGCGTGGTCGGTACCAGAAAGGCGACCCTCTACGGCGTTCACATGGCGAAGAAGCTCGGCTTCGAGCTCACAAAGGGCGGCGGCCTGGTCGCGACCGGGCTGGCCGAGGGCGTCGACAGCGCGGCCGCCAAGGGCGCGCTTCTCGCGGGCGGGCCCTGCATTGGGGTCCTGGGCTGCGCGATCGACAGCGTTTATCCGAAATTCAACACCGCGCTTTATGACGACATGGCGCTTGCGGGCGCGCTTATCAGCGAATATCCGCCGGGAGACCCGATCGCAAGAAAAAATTTTCCGGAGAGAAACCGGATCATCAGCGGGCTTTCCCTCGGCGTTGTGGTGGTCGAAGCGCCGCTGAGAAGCGGCGCGCTCATCACGGCGGCGCTGGCGCTCGAGCAGGGCAGGGAGGTCTTTGCCGTTCCCGGGAACGCCGATGTCCCGGACTGTTTCGGCTCGAACGCCCTGATCCGCGACGGCGCGCAGCTTGTCAGCTGCGGCTGGGACGTTTTGGCGGATTTCGCGCCCCAATTCGCGGGAAAGCTCTCTGAAACGGACGCAAAAAAATTGGCTCCCGGACTGTCCGCCGGGCAGGAGGATACCGCGAAATCACCCGCCGAAGGGCCGGAAACAGGACAAGGTTTTGCCAAGCTCCGCGTCAGGGCGAACAGAAAAGGGATTGACAATGAAATAAAGCGGGACTATATTGATTTGCGGGAACAGCTTTCCGGTCTGTCGGAGCGGCAGCTTAAAATTGTCTCCGTGATCGAGAAAGAACCCGCGCATATTGACGATATTATCGAGAAAACGGCGCTCTCTGCGCCGGAGGTCCTTTCCGAGCTGACGATACTCCAGATCAAGGGCTTTGTGAATCAGGCGCGCGGAAAGCGGTTTTCACTGAATATTTCGAGCCGCTGAGCTGCTCCCGGCAAAAGTGTGAGCAAAATAACTGGAATTGAGGTCTTATATGGCAAAATCTACGACGGATCTGGTGATTGTCGAATCTCCCGCCAAGGCGCGCACGATCGAAAAATACCTCGGATCGCGCTACCATGTGGCCGCATCTATGGGACATTTGCGCGATCTTCCGAAGAGCACCCTGGGCGTTGACATAGAGAACGGGTTTGTGCCCGATTATCAGCCGGTCAAGGCGCGCGCCGACGTGATCGAGGATTTACGAAAACGGTCCAGGCACGCCGGAATGGTCTATCTCGCGACGGATCCTGACCGCGAGGGCGAGGCGATTTCATGGCATTTGAAGGAGCTTTTGCAGCTTCCGGACGACAAAACAAAGCGCGTAACCTTTAATGAAATCACGAAAAAGGTTGTGACAGAGAGCATCTCGTCTCCGCGTGATATTGATATCAACCTTGTCGACGCGCAGCAGGCCCGGCGTATCCTCGACCGCATTGTCGGCTACAAGCTCAGTCCGCTGCTCTGGCGCAAGGTGCGCCGCGGGTTGTCCGCCGGACGTGTGCAGTCCGTCGCCGCGCGTATGGTCGTCGACAGGGAGAGCGAGATCAAGGCGTTCAGCTCCGAGGAATACTGGCTGCTGGACGTGACGCTCGGCCGCATCACGCGGCAGGGCAGCTTTGTTGCGCGCTTTTACGGTACGGAAGAAAAAAAGCGGGAGCTGCGCTCCGAGGCCGAGACTGATGCGGTTATTCAGGCGGTATCGGCGGACGAATTTTATATTAAAACGGTCAAGCGCGGTGAAAAGCAGCGCGCACCCTCGCCCCCGTTCATCACCTCGACGCTTCAGCAGGAGGCTTCGCGCAGGCTGGGTATGACGCCCAAGCGCACCATGTCCATTGCCCAGCAGCTATATGAGGGCGTCGACATTACCGGCGAGGGAACTGTCGGCCTTATCACCTATATGAGAACCGACTCGCTCCGCCTGTCCGACGACGCGACAGGCGCCGCCAGAGCTTATATCATCAGCCATTACGGGAAGGACTATTATCCCGGAAAGCCCCGTATTTTCAAAACCAAGGCCGGCGCGCAAGACGCGCATGAGGCGATACGCCCAAGCAGCATTGCGCTGACGCCGGAGCTGATCAAGAAGGATCTTACCGCCGACCAATACAGGCTCTACCGCCTGATCTGGGGGCGCTTTACAGCCTGCCAGATGGCGAACGCCGTCTATGACGGCGTTACCGTCGACGCCGCATCCGCAGGTTATATTTTCCGCGCCAACTATTCGGAGCTGAAGTTCCCGGGTTACACGGCGGTCTATGAAGAGGCGAAGGACGACGATGCCGCCGAAAAGGAAAAGCCGCTGCCCGATCTCCGGGAGGGTGAGAAGGTCAAGCTTGTCAAAACGTCCAAGGAGCAGCAGTTCACCCAGCCGCCCTCCCGTTATACGGAGGCGACGCTCATCCGCGCGATGGAGGAAAAGGGCATCGGCCGCCCGAGCACCTACGCCCCGACAATCAGCACGATCACCAGCCGCGAATACGTCGTCAAGGAGGGCAAATACCTCCGGCCGACGATTCTCGGCGAGGTTGTGACCGAGCTGATGGCGGAGCGTTTCCCCGACATTGTTGATTTGAAGTTCACCGCGCGCATGGAGGACGCGCTCGACGGCGTTGAGGAAGGGAAGAAGGCTTGGAAGGAAGTCCTCTCGGAGTTCTACGGCGATTTCGACAGCGAGCTGAAAGAGGCCGAGACAGCGCTCGAGGGCCGGCACATCAGGATTCCGGACGAGGAGTCAGACGAGATCTGCGACAAGTGCGGACGGAAGATGGTCGTCAAAAGCGGGCGCTTCGGACGTTTTCTCGCCTGCCCGGGTTACCCGGAATGTGATTTTACAAAGCCCATCGTCGTTGAGATGCCCGGCAGCTGCCCGCGCTGCGGAGGGCGCATCCTCAAGCGCACATCCAAAAAGGGTTATGCCTATTACGCCTGTGAGCGCGGCGCTGAATGCGGTTTTATGACCTGGGACGTCCCGGTCAGGGAGACCTGCCCCGAGTGCGGAAAGACGCTTTTCAAGCTCTCCGGCAAAGGGAAAAAGGCGCCCTTCTGTATCAACGGCGCCTGCCCGAATTTCCTGCCCGAGGATAAGCGGAGCTACAAGAAGAAGGCCTCCGCCGGAGGAGACGCGGCCGGGAAGGAACCCGTAAAAACAGCTGCGAAACCGGCGGCGGACAAGGCGGCTTCCGGGAACGCGCCGGCGGACAAAAAGGCAGGCAGGGCCGGGCGGAGCGCCGAAAGCTGACCCGGAGGACTGAAACGTGGATAAGGTCACAGTGGTGGGAGCGGGACTGGCAGGCTGCGAGGCGGCGTGGCAGCTCGCTGTAAGGGGCGTCGATGTGCGTCTTGTCGAGATGAAGCCGGACAGGAAAACGCCTGCGCATGTCTCAGACAGCTTTGCCGAGCTGGTCTGCTCCAATTCCTTCAGGAGCGACGATCCGGCCAGCGCCGCCGGTCTTCTCAAGGCGGAGCTGCGCCGGCTGGGTTCGCTCGTCATGGCCTGCGCGGACGCGGCGCGCGTCGCCGCCGGCGGTGCGCTTGCCGTCGACCGGGACGGTTTTTCCGCGATGATGACGGAGCGGGTCAGGCGCTGTGCCAATATTGAACTTATTTCGGAGGAGGCCGTTGCAATTCCGGACGGCGAGGCCTTG
>JAISDV010000010.1 GCA_031264545.1 Oscillospiraceae bacterium
GACATCCGCGCGCTGACACGGGTCATCATCACGGACGACGGCGCGAAGGTGCTCTACGACACCGCGGAGCTGGGTTCCGGCGTCGGGGACTACGCCCTGTTCCCGGAGATCGGCCGCGCGCTGGACGGGGATGTCGTCTGCTATTCCGTATATGACGGCAAGGCTTTTATGACAAGGGAGGCCATGCCCATCAAATACGGCGGCGTGATGCTCGGCGCCGTCTATCTCTATGAATATGACGAGACTCAGGCCGCGCTGATCACGAGCATCCAGAAAAACCTGCGGAATATCACCCTCCTGCTCGGCGCCGGCGCAGTTGTTCTGATGTTCATTTTCAGCCGGGCTTTGACGACGCGGATAACCGAGCTGGTTAGGGCGATGCGCATTGTCTCCGAGGGGGACTACGACTACCGGCTCGTTACCGGCGGGGACGACGAGCTTTCCGAGCTTGGCCGCGAATTCAATAACCTCACCGGAAGGCTTAAGGACACGGAGGCGCTGCGCCACCGTTTCGTTTCAGACGCCTCGCATGAGCTGAAAACCCCGCTGGCCTCGATACGCCTGCTGTCAGACAGCATCGTCAACGCCGAATACATGGACGCTGCGACCCTGCGCGAGTTTGTCATCGACATCGGCGAGGAGGCCGAGCGTCTTTCCCGCACTACGGAAAAGCTCCTGAGTCTCTCCAAGCTCGACAGCGGCATCGGCATGGCGCACGAGCGGATCGAGCTCCGCCGCGTGGCGGAAAAAACGATGCACCTGCTCTCCCCGCTGGCGCGGGAATATCAGGTCGCGATCCAGACGGAGCTCCACCGCGGCTGCTTTATCCGCGGAAGCGAGGACCTGCTCTATCGTATCATCTTCAACCTCGCGGAAAACGCCGTCAAATATAATCTGCCCGGCGGTCTCGTGCGTATTCTGCTTTTCCGCGAGGCGGACAGCGTCGTTCTCGTCGTCGAGGACTCGGGTATCGGCATACCGGACGCTGACCTGCCCCACATCTTCTCCCGCTTCTACCGCGTCGATAAGGCCCGGTCGCGCGACGCGGGCGGCAGCGGACTGGGGCTTTCCATCGTCTTCGACGCCGTCCGCCTCCACGGCGGCGCGATCAGCGTTGAAAAACGTGAGAGCGGCGGAACGCGCTTTATCGTCCGCTTTCCGGCCTGTCCGGACGAAGCGCCGGAATCGCGCTGATTCCGGCACGTATACGAGGTCGATATGAAAAAAAAGCTGTTGTTTGCCCTGATCCCGCTGTACCTCGCGCTCTCCGGCTGCGCCGCCGAGCTGGCGGCCGCCAGACCCAGCGGGGAAACTCTGCGCGTCTACCGCGTATTCGCGCCAGAATACCGCTCAGAGCGCGCGCTCCTCAGCACCGAGCCGGCGGCCGTTTCACCCGGCGGAGACCCGGTGCTCCGGGCGCTCGAGGCGCTGGCGGAAACGCCGGAAGACGCGGGGCTGCGTTCCCCCGTTCCCAAGGGCGTCGGCGTCGTCGGCACGCAGGCCGAGGGCCGCCATGTCACGGTCAGGCTCAATGCCGGATACCTCGATATTACCGGTCTTGAGAAAACGCTGCTCAACGCCTGCGTGACGCTCACGCTCTGCTCGCTCGAGGGCGTAGACTTCGTCAGCATAAGAGTCGGCAGCGAGCTTGTCGGTAATCGGCTCTCGCCGGCGGATTTTCTTCTTTTTGACAACATTGTCAACGGCAGCAAGGCCCAGGTACGGATATCCTTCCCAAGTAAGTACGGGCAGGCGCTCGGCTCCGAATTCCGGACGATCAGCTTTGACGGCGACAACTCCGCCGAGCGCGTCATACTCGACGTTTTGTTCGGCGGGCCTTCCAACCAGGACCTGCGCCGGGCTTTCCCAATCGGCGCTGTCGTCCTTTCGGTCTACACGCTCGAGGGGCTTTGCACGGTCAGCCTATCCGGAATCGACCCGGCGAATATGTCCGTGAGCGCCGCAAATGCCCGGCTTGCCGTGTATGCCCTGGTAAACTCTCTGACCGAGCTCTCGAGCATCAGGAGCGTCCAGATCCTGATCGACGGCCAGCAGCGCCAGTCCCTCTGGGGCTTCGATATTTACGCGCCTCTGACCCGGAATGAAGACATCATCGGTTCCCCCGTTTCCTGAGAAGCGGACGGGCGCACCGGAAGAATATACAGAGAAGCGCCGCCGAAGGCGGTCAAAATGAAAGGAAAGAATAACGCTATGAGCAGGATCGGAACAGACTGCGTACACGGCGGCTATACGCCGAAAAACGGTGAACCCCGCCAAATCCCGATAATTCAGAGTACCACCTTCAAATACGACAGCAGCGAGGATATGGGCAGGCTCTTTGATCTGGAGGCCAGCGGCTATTTTTACAGCCGTCTTCAAAATCCGACAAACGACTATGTCGCCGCCCGTATCTGCGCGCTCGAGGGCGGTTCGGCCGCCATGCTGACCGCCTCCGGCCAGGCGGCGAACTTCTTCGCGGTGTTCAATCTCTGCGGCGCCGGCGACCATGTAGTTTGCTCCTCCGCCATTTACGGCGGCACCTACAATCTCTTCAACGTTACGATGCGGAAAATGGGCATAGATTTCACCTTCGTCACGCCCGACTGCCCGGACGAGACGCTCAAGGCCGCCTTCAGGCCGAATACCAAGGCGGTTTTCGGTGAAACCATCTCCAACCCCAGCCTGGCCGTACTCGACCTTGAGCGCTTTGCGAAGGCCGCGCATGACCACGGCGTCCCAATCATCATCGACAATACCTTTCCGACACCCGTCAACTGCCGTCCGATTGAGTGGGGCGTCGATATCGTGACCCACTCGACCACCAAGTATATGGACGGCCACGCCTCCGGCGTCGGCGGCGCGCTCGTCGACGCCGGCCGCTTCGACTGGTTCGCCCACGCGGCTAAGTTCCCGGGGCTGACCACACCCGACGAGAGCTACCACGGCCTTGTCTACGCGGAAAGGTTCGGGCTCGGCGGCGCGTTCATCACCAAGGCCACAGCCCAGCTCATGCGCGATTTCGGCGCGGCGCCTTCCCCGCATAATTCCTATCTTGTGGGACTGGGTCTCGAATCTCTCCAGGTCCGCATGGAGCGCCACTGCAAAAACGCGCAGGCCGTCGCGGAATTTCTTGAAAAGCATGAAAGGATTGCCTGGGTCAATTACTGCGGCTTGCCCGCCAACAGGTATTACGCGCTTGCGCGGAAGCTCATGCCCAATGGCTCCTGCGGCGTCATTTCCTTCGGCGTCAGGGGCGGAAGGGCGGCCGCGGAGGTCTTTATGAAGGCGCTCAGGGTCGCTATTATCGCCACCCACGTTGCGGACGCGCGCACCTGTGTGCTGCACCCGGCCAACGCCACCCACCGCCAGCTCTCCGAGGATGCGCTGATCAGCGCCGGCGTCCCCGGCGACCTCGTCCGCCTTTCCGTCGGGATCGAAGACGCTGCCGACATTATCGAGGACCTCGACCAGGCGCTGTTCTTCGTCCGCTGAAAACCTCAACTGCTGTGGAAAGGAAGCGCCTATGCTCAAGCTCCCGATACCCGATCTGATTCTTAACAACATCTATGAGCTTAAGCCAGAGGCGCTGCGGGATATGGGCGTGACTCTGCTGCTCATGGATCTGGACAATACGCTCGACAAATATCACGCCCTTGCGCCGGGCATCGCCCTGCGCAACTGGATCGACGCCCTGAAAAAAGCCGCCGTCGAGCCGTTCATCTATTCGAACAGCCATGGCCGTCGGGCCGGGCGCTTCGCCGGCGCGCTCGGCGTCGCCTATATCAACAGGGCGGGAAAGCCGGACAGCAAAAGGCTTGCGGCGCTCCTGCGCGCCAAGGGCGCCGCACCGGAGAACACGGCGATCATCGGCGACCAGATCTATACGGATATCCTCTGCGGCAAGCGCGCGGGCATCAAAGCCATCGCGGTACGGCCCATCGACCTGTCAAATCCCTTCCGCCGCCTGCGTTACGGCGCGGAGCTGCCATTCCGCCTCGCTTATAAAAGGCGGGCGAATATAAAGGAAAAGAAGGCTTGAAAAGTGGCGAATATTAAAAAAATCAGGCAAGCTATGCTTGAAAAAGGGCTGGAGGCCCTCTGGCTCGACAACGAACTGGACAGACAGTACGCGGTCGGCTTCCATACCAGCGACGGCGCGGTGCTGATCCTGAGAAGCAAGGCGTATTTCATCACCGACTCGCGCTACATCGAGGCCGCGGGCGAGACTGTCAGGGACGCGGAGCTTCTGCTGTGCAGCGCCGCGAACACTCAGCGCGATATTTTGCGCGCCCTCCTCGCTGAAAACGGCGTTACGGCGCTCGGCGTGCAGGACGGCAGCCTGAGTTATTCGGAATATCTGCGCATGCAGGAAGCGCTCGGAGTCCGCTTTGTTCCCGCCCAGGACATCACGACCCTTCTGCGCGAAACCAAGGAAGCTTACGAGGTGGAGAGCATGGTCAGGGCGCAGCGCATCGCCGAAAAGGCGCTCGACGCCGTGCTGGGCCTGATTGAGCCGGGAATAACCGAAAACGCAGTCGCGGCGGAGCTGGAATACCTGATGAAGAAAAACGGGGCCGAGAGTCTCGCCTTCGAGACGATCTGCGTTGCGGGCGCCAATTCCTCCCGTCCGCACGGCGTCCCCTCGGACAACAGGCTCAAGGCCGGGGATTTTATCACCATGGACTTCGGCTGCAAGGTCAGCGGCTACTGCTCGGACATGACGCGTACGGTCGCGCTCGGCCATGTGACCGACGAGATGCGTCGCGTGTATGACACCGTCCTCGCCGCCCAGCAGGCGGGCGAGCGGGCCGCGAAAGCCGGTGTCATCGGCCGCGATATGGACAAGGCCGCCCGCGGCGTTATTGAAAACGCGGGTTACGGGAGCTGCTTCGGACACGGGCTCGGCCACAGCGTCGGCCTGCTGATCCACGAGGGGCCGAACGCCGGTCCGCGCGAAACGCGCCCGCTTCCGGCCGGCACGGTCGTGACCTGCGAGCCGGGCATTTATCTGCCCGGAAAATTCGGCGTGCGCATCGAGGACATGCTCCATATCACCGAAACCAGGGTTGAAAACCTCACAAAGGCGCCCAGGGAACTTATAATCCTTTGAGCCCCGGCTTTTTCGGAATAAAACTTCCTTGTCAAACACACAAAACTGGTGTAAAATACAATAGAGCTTGTTTAAAAAATCGATCGCGCCCGGCGGACGACCCTATTTTCCGCTCTGCTTTTTTAAACAACCCCTGGCTTAGGTGCATTATGATGTTATCGTTGATGCATGACGCTCTCAAATCTCTATACAGGAGGACCTGTTATGATTTCAGCAGGCGAATTTAGAAACGGCGTGACCTTTGAAATGGACGGAAAGGTTATGCAGGTTGTCGAGTTTCAGCATGTCAAGCCCGGAAAAGGCGCGGCATTTGTCCGCACCAAGATGAAAAATGTCATTACCGGCGCCGTGGTAGAAACCTCTTTCAACCCCACCGAGAAGTTTGAAAACGCGACGGTCGACCGTAAAAGCATGGAATACAGCTATTCGGACGGTGAGCTTTACTACTTCATGGATTCCGAAACCTACGAGCTTGTGCCCATCGACAAGAGCGTTCTGTCCGATGGCTTCCGCTTTGTCCGGGAAAACATGGTCTGCACCGTTTCCGCCTTCAAGGACAAGGTTTTTTCCGTCGAAGCGCCTAACTTCGTCGAGCTCGAGATAACCGAAACCGATCCCGGCTTTGCCGGCAATACCGCCACCAACGCCACCAAGCCCGCCACAGTCGAAACCGGGGCGGAAATCCGGGTCCCTCTGTTCATCGAGCCGGGCGAGCGCATCAGGATCGACACGCGTACGGGCGAATACCTCGAACGCGCCAAGGGCTGAACGATACAAAAATCTGTATTCCACAACGCAAAATGCCGAAATATACGAATGAAGCGCGGGGCATACCGCGATGCCGGTGTCCGGCGCTTCGCACAATACCTAAGGAGGGTATAGAATGACGACATCCGAAAAAATTGCCTACCTCAAGGGCCTGGCCGACGGGCTTGGGCTTGATAAGGAAAACAAGCATGACAAGCTTTTTGCCGCAGTGATCGAGGTCTTCGAAGCGGTCGCGGAGGATCTTGACGCACTCGAGGAAAACGCCCTTGACCTCGGTGAAGAGATCGACGCGCTCTCTGACGATCTTGCCGAGCTGGAGGACATCGTTTACGACGAGGAACCGGAAGACGAGGACGAGGACGGCGAGTGGGTCGGCGATTACGACGACGAGGACGGCTGCTGCGGCGGACATGCCGCGCCGGATAGTGGCTGTTGCTGCGCCGGGCACCACAGCCACGGCGAAGCGGTCTTTTACGAAATTACCTGCCCCGCCTGCGAAAACACCATAACGGTAGACGAGGATGTCCTGGGTCTCGGAAAAATCGACTGTCCCAACTGCGGAGAGGTCCTCGAGTTCGATCTGGACAGCGCCGGGGACAAGGACGAGAGCGCCGCCGAAAA
>JAISDV010000011.1 GCA_031264545.1 Oscillospiraceae bacterium
TTTTCGTCCAGCGCCAGAAGCTCATTCAGCTGTGCGGTCAGTTCCCGGCCCCCCGCCACAATATCCGCGAGACTGCCGGCAAAGGATTTTTTGACCGCCTCAATATTCTGTTCGGTCACGTTCTGCTTGCACAGGGGGCATCGTATGCCCGGCTTCAGGCCGGAGAGGACGGCGTTTTCCTGATCGTAACGCGCCCGCAGCTGCGCGACGCTTGCCCGGGTTTCGGCGATATGCTGCGCGTAGGGCGATGCATTCGTCTCCGCCCGTCTTTTTTCAAGCGCCTGTTCGGCCGCGAGAATGCCGGCGTCTATGGCGGAGGTATCCGCACCGGCGGGCAGGCCGTCCTTCGAGAGCGCGTCACGGCGCATATAGAGGTCGTTTAACTGCTCCTTCATGGCGGACAGATCTATGCCGTGGGCGCGTTTCAGCTCGAGCGCGCTTATTTTATCGCCGGCCGCCGCCAGCTCTCCGGTCTTTTGCTTCAGGGCTTCGGCATTTTCCATCGCCCGCGACGCCAGCAGGTCGCGCTGGCCCTCGGTGTAGACGATGGCGCTCTCCAGATCCTTAACATCGCCGCGCAGCTTTTCGAGATATGCCCCCGGCGAAAGTATCTTTTGCCCCTCCAGCAGCGCCCGGACGTCCCCGCTGAGTCCCGCCAGCACGGTTTCATGCGGGATGGCCGGCAGATATCTCTCCAAGAGGTTCTTACCCCGGTCGCCCAGGATCTCTATGAAGTAAAGCGGATTCAGGATAGAGAGGAACACGTCTTTTTCGCCGAACATGGCGTTAAGCTCGGTCTGCCGGATGGGGATACCGTCGTAAGTCATGCTGGTGGAATCTTTTTCACGGCAGCGAATCAGCTTATGCGTATTTCCGCCGCCCGTGTCGATGGTCAGCGCCACCGACATGCTTTTCCCGCCGATCCCGTAAAGCCGGTCGAGACTTTGCTCACCGCCGAAGAAGGGCACGCCTGTGATCGCGTAGGCGATAGCCTCGGCGATACTGGTCTTACCCTGGCCGTTATGACCGGTGACGGCATTCATCCCGCCGAACCGGAAGGTCTTTGCTTCGGCGAAGCATTTGAAGCCTTCCATGGTCAATTCAACAATGGAAAACGCTTGTATTTTATCCATGTCACAACTCCTCGTGTTTTCGGCTCAGGCTGCTTTTGAAGCCGCCGGATCGCAAAGGGTGAATGCGTCGAGGGTATTGAAAACAACGCCCTCTTTGGTCTTTTGCGAGATCACCGCGCCGCGTATCCGGGCTCCGGCTGCAATCGCCGGATCAGTCCCGCGCATGTAAGCCTGGACGACCTCCCCGTTCGCGTCCCGCAGCTTAAGGTTGGTGTTGCTGCCGCTGACGCCCGGCTGCGCTACGGCGCTTACGATACAGTAAACGCCTTCCTGTGTTTCCGGCGCCGTTATCGGCGCCTGCTCCTGACGCGGCGGTGCTTTCGCGGGCGCGCAGGTTTCGGGCAGGTCCGGCGCGGTCCCGAAAACCTTTTTTACGGTCTGCCGGTGCGCCTCATTCAATTTACCCTGCGCGCTCCGCTTGATCGCCGGGGTCTTACCGCGCAGCTCTGCATCGACATAGACGGAATCCATTTCGTAGAGGTAACGTCCGACACCCCACTGAACGGCGGCGCGCTTCATGCTGTCGGACAGCCCGCCCTTGACAGGCTCTATATCCGAATCCTCGGCGCCGTCGTATTTTGTGATCCATTCCTTTTTATCTTCAAAGTAAATGGCTATCCCGCAGAGCTGGGCTTGTTTCTTTGCGTCGCCGTGCCAGGGGATGTACGCGTTTTTCCAGCCCCCGATGCCCACCACGCCGTCAAGCCGCGCCTGGATCGCCCGGTTCGTGACGTAGGGCACTGCGATGCCGGAGGTCTTTTCGTCGTTCACCCATTGGAGCCGCCACTCGATATCTGAATCGTCAAACGGCGCGGACAGCCGGGTCTGGATGTCTTGTGTCATCACTGTTTTTCTCCTAACTTATCGTCTATAAAGTCCTGAAGGACCGCGTTTTTCGGAATAAGGACGTTCTCATAGTAGTATGAGGGGTCTTTATCCTTCAGGTGCTCCAGAAGGTCGCGGTACGACAGTCTGAGCTTGTTGTTTGACTGCAAAAACATATGGTCGTTATTCGGCAGTCTCAGGATATAATAGGGCAGGTACGTGAGCGTCCGCAGGCTTTTGTACGCGGGCAGGCTGTTGGCCGCCCCGATACAGATACGGCTGTCGTCGAAGACGTTTGAAAAGGGATAAACGTACAGCGGCGTCCCGGGCGCCGGCTTTTCGTCCTTTATGACGGCAAGCCGGTGGTTTGACGTTCTTCCATCTACCCCCACCCGGATGCTGAACGCCATTGCGGGCAGCGGGAACCGTTCATAGACCGTATTATGATAGGTGACGTCGATATACTGCGGGGGTATCCGGAGCGCGACGGTCTTAGACCGGTCGTTCACCGTGTACGAGAGGCAGTTATCCGGCAGAAAGCCCGTCCGGATGGTTTTCAGGTCTTTTATGCTTTTTGAGAAACAGTCCACCAGGCTGTCGTGTGAGATGTTCTTCACCGCAACGACGCCCCCGGTGTGTTCTTCCACCGTGATCCTGCCGTCAGCAGGCCGGATCCTGATCGTGATCTCATCGTAAAGCTTGTTCAAGATTTTCACCTCGCCTCATTCCTGACTGCGCTTTCGGGTTTCGGGCGCCGCCGTTTCGCTTGTGCCTTCGGCGCCGGCAGGGCCGGCAGCCATACCATAGGGCCCGCGCATTAGTTCGTTCTTGAGCGTGACGGCCTCGCGCCGGTAATATTCCAGCACGTCATAAACAAGGAGGAGCAACTCATACTCATTGACAGCCCGCTCTGGGCAAATCTCGATCTGTATCTCCCTGATGTGCACGTCGTCATTGTAACCGGCCCCAAAATCACCGTCCGTGTGATCACAGCAGCTTGAATAAAACGCGTCCGCCTTTTGAACATAGGGATTTTCCTCCGGCGTGACGGAATGCTTATACTCGTACAGCCGGCACAGCCGGTAGTATTCGGGGATGGCCGGATCGCTGAAATGGTACATGATATGCCCGCCGCAGCAGACGTCCTCACCCAGCTCCTCCTGTTCGTAGACCGGCGCCACACACGCGATGCCCCGGAGGAATATTTCGTAATAATCATCTTCAGTAATGCTTTCGATATCGCCGGCGGCCTTTTCATAGATGCCGATGTCGTGAAAGAACTTCAACATACGGAAAGCGTATACAAGTACATAATACACAGCGGCCATCCTCATATGAATACGCTTTTGTCCGCCGCGGACGGGACAAATTCCCTGAACAGCTCGCTGAGTGTAAACAGCGCGTGAGAGGGGTTGTCCTCCAGAATACTTTCCAGATCGTCAATGTCGCCGTCGCCGATTTCGTCAAAATCCACTTCCGAGATAACGATCTTATTCCGGCGCAAAATCTGCATGCAGACCCTATACATGGCGGGCGTGAGCGCACTTGGCAGGATGCCGCCGGTGTAACGGACCTTCCAGTCGGGATCGCCGGGCCTTTTACGCAGAACGCGCGCGAGCTTTTTTGTGTCAAAGCTTTGCTGGATGAATCCCATTCGTTTGAACTCCTTCTTCCGTCCGGCGCGCCGGGGACAGGCTGATCCGTCCCCGGCCCGGACTTTTTTACTGTTTCTTCTTATGCCAGCGCCTTGAAGCCCTCCGGCGTCAGCAGGTTGAAAATCATCCTGTTGATCACCTTTTCCTTTATTTCGGCGCTCATCAGCTCGCCTTTACGGCTACGGTTCTCAGTAGCTTCGGTGATAACTTCCTTGACGATGCGCCCCTTGATGATATGGGGGTAATCACAGTCGATCAGGCCGTTTATGAGTCCGGAGCCTCCGACAAGGCCGAGCTGCGCGAAGGTGAAGGGAAGCGGCGGCCGCCGCATAGTCTGCGCCAGCGATTTTGCCGTGAGCAGGCTTTCGAGGCTTTTCGATTGCTTGAGCTGCCTCGCGAGTTCCTGCTTGTTAAATACCGCGCCCTTGAAAAGCGCCACGGGTTTCGGCTGTGCGGGCAGCGCGTAGCGGCCCTCTGCGATTTCCGAGATACAGGGGATGCCGTCTTTTCGGTAAGCCAGCTCCGCCATCGCGTCCGCCTGTTCCGAGCCGTCGATCCGCCTGATTTTCGTCCCCATCACCACGATCTGGTTGAACCGCTTGAATACAGCGTCAGTAAAGCGGTGTACGGAGACATTCTCGAAATTATCGCAGAGGATCCGGCAGATGTCCGGCGTCAGCCGGTAATACGGGATGATATAGATCATAAGCCCGCCGGCCGTCAGATACGGGATGGCATCGATCAAAAACCGTTTTTCGTCCCTTGCCCTGTTCCCGCCCTCTGTCAGTACGGACAGATAGGGGGGATTGAGCAAAACAGCGTGAAAGGCGTCGTGGTTGATCCGGCTGTGAAAGAAGCTGCCGAAGCCTACGCGATGGAGCGTTTCCTGGGCCTTATTCGCGCGCCCCTCGTCCAGCTCCACGCCGTAGGTAAAGCAATTGTTGCCCACGGCCAGCTTTTTCAGCGCCGCGCCTTCCCCGCAGCAGGGGTCGAGCAGGTTAGTAACGGCGTCCTTCGGAAAGGCTATGCCTCTGAGGATCAGTTCAATATTGTGAAGATCGGTCGGGTAGAAGCCCATGCGCACCGCGTTCATGCAGCGGGCTATGACGGACGCGTTCACCGTCTCCTTTACCGGCAGTTTTTCCGCAAAGGCCCGCAGGACCGCGGCAAGCGCGCTGTAATCCGGCGTCATGAGATTAAACCCCGCGAGCTGGGCAGCAAGCGCTCCCGCATAGGCGGCAAGGTCGTTTTCACCGATTTCCATCAGGGAAAGCCTTGTTTCGCCGAGGTCGCCGACCAACATTTCATAGGCCTTTTGCAGCATGAAATAATGATCCCGCGCTTTTACCATGTCGGCGCCGAGGTACTTGTCGACGCTCCTCCGGTCGGACGTCATCATGCCGGTGAGGGACAGGATATCTTCGCGCTTCTGCGTGATGGCGTCCAGAACGAAATAGCTCTGATTTTCAGGCAGTTTTTCTTCCATCCCCGGCCTCCTTCATGGCCAGGAGCCCGGCGAGCAAGCCGTTATAGCCGGCCCGGCCCATCTCCGAAAGCGGGATAAACCGGTTTTCGCCGCCGCGGTAGTCTTTCATGTGCCGGATGCCGCGGTACATCATGCAGGTCTTATATGGCAAGTCCTGTTCTAAAACGACATACAGGCCGTTTGACGGACCCCACATGCCCATGAGGGTCACGTCGCCGGAAACGGCGATGCCCGCTTTATTGACCGAGACCGTCTGTTCGCTGAAGCCCAGGTCCCTGCCCAGAGCCGACAGGAACGCCCGGCCTGTTGACAGGAATTGTTTTTTCGCGCCGTTGGGACCGCTTTCTCTTTCTCCAAAGATGTATCCCAGGTTTTGGCTCAACAGCTCGTGAAGCCGTTTCATGTTCTTGATTTGTGACGCGCCTGACATAGATTTTCCTCCTTAAGCGGCTGTTTTTTCATCCGCGGCAAACCTGTGCGCCGGAGCGGCGGCCTTGCCTGCCGGTTCCGGCCGGGGTACAAGCTGCCAGATATACCCTGAGCCGTTTGCCAGCGCGTACATGGCTTTGAGCCGTAAAAATTCAGGGTCGTTTATCAGCCGCAGCGTCTCAGCGGCGTCGGGAGATACCGCTTCGGCTGTTTGTCCCGTGACGGGCGCGCTTTCCGCAGCGTCCGCGTCTTTGCCGGTTTCCGTGCCAGCCTTTTCGGGATTACGGAAGGTCAGGGCGGTCCACGCGGCACGGACATAGGACGCGAAAAGGGTTCCCAGCAGGCCGCGGCGCTTTGCCGCCAGCTTGACGACCTCGCCGGCGTCCAGATCGTCTATCTCCGCGTCGGCAAACGTCGCCTTAGCGGATTTCACATACCCGGCCCGGATATATGACGATACCGCCATGCTTTGGACCGCGCGGATCTCCACGGCTGTCACACGGCCGGCCATCAGCTTGTCGGTGATGATCGTTCCCGCGTCGATCACATCGGCCGTTACCGTCCTTGCGGAAATGTAATTTGCGTTGATGAAGCCCTCCCCGCAAACATACTTTGCTTTAATCGCGTTGTCTACGATAAGGCTGCCGGCAACGATGAGACGTTCGCAGCTCACGTTTTCAAACCGCAATTCCTGCCCCTTTGGGATATACAGGGTTTTTTTCATATTCAAGCTCCTTTTTCGATCGTTTTCTCTCTGACATGCAGGCCGCAGCCTGAACAATGCGCTATGATCAGGTCAAACCGGCTTTTCCTGACGCCGATGCAGTAGCCGCCGCAGGAGGGGCAGGTAAAACTAAAATTGCCGTCCCTGCCGCCGGAGGCGCTGACCGCGCTCCGAAGGAAAACCGCTTCGCTTTCCGTCATGCCGCCCGCCGCCGTTTTCTTCCGGGTTCAAACACAGACCGGACGTTGACCGTCCTGGTCGAAAACGCCGCCATTTTTACTTTGTTGTCGCCCAGCACGAGAATATTGTAGAGCAGGCTGACGACCAGGGTGGCGGCGGTCATGTTCGCCGTAATTGTCTGCGGCGCTGAGACCGACGCCTCCGCACAGGAAAGCTCGCTCTGGAATTTGTCGGCGTCCTCGAGGATGTCCGGATAGACGTACCCCACAGGCTTATACAAGGTTCTTCCGTTTCTGCGGATGCCGCAGACGACCTGCCCGCTGTATTCGCTGTTGCCGGAGTCGATGTAGATCAGGTCCTTTTCCTCATAGAACGCCTCATTGCACAGGCGGCGCGATTTATTATTATCTACCGCGCTAATGAGGACGACCATTTCGGGAAGGCGGAGGCTCCCGCCCCCTTCCAGTTTCATGTATACCTGTTCCGGCTGTATGAGCTGGCGAAGGCGTGCCTTGTCCTCAATGAAAATGGGGATATACTCAGCTTCCATACTGAACGCCGAGGCGTACCGTTCCGCGAGGACCCTGGCTTTGTTCAAACCGAGATCGGCGGCGGTGAAATGCTGCCGGATCAGATTCTTTTGCTCTACGCTGTCGCCGTCCGCGATGATGATCCGCACCGGCCTGTCAAGGCAATGTGAAAGCCGGTACAGGTGCATAGCGATATAGCTGCCGGTGCCGCCCGCGCCGAGCATGATGATTTTTACGGGTGTTTTGACCGGATACCTCATAGGTCTTCCGCCTGTTTCTCCGCAAGTCTTTTTAGGATACCGGGGACCGATTTTTCGCCGGAAAACGCACCCGGAGGATCCTCCGGCGATTCTTCGCCGTCTTTTGTCGTCACCCGTGCGTTCCAGGACTCGGGGAAATCATTGTCCAAAGATTCAAAGACGGCGGTCGGATCGATCAGCAGATGCTTTCCGCCGTTGGCGATCCTGACGCTTATTTCGGGGATGTAGCGGTCAAGCCGGCCGATAACAGCGTACAGCCGCGTCGCTTTTTCGTCCGCATCGTCCTGCGGCGAAAATTTCGCCGCCATGACGTTGTGCGAGTGGACGTCCATGTAGTGCAGATACCGTTCCGGCTCATACCCGTCATGGCCGGAGAGGTCCGCGTCGGTTCTCACGGCGGTCACGGACTGCCGGGGGATCACGGTGCAGAAACGTTTCTGCTCCCGGTCCCACAGGATATGGGCGAGGGCCTCGTAGTTTTTGCCTTTCATCAGGGAACGGAAGAAGCCTATGATGCTTCGCAGCGCACTGTGCGGAATGAGGGGGAGGGCCGGGATAAACCCGGCCTCGACCTCTGAGAGTTCCCTGTACTCGCCGCTTGGCGTGATGAACGTGCCGCTTTCTTCTTTGCGCATCTCGTAGACCTTTCCGTCGCGGCCGGGAAAAATACAGATGACCTTGTCCGAAGCCGCCGCGTCCTCGAGGCTTGTGAAAATGCCCTTGTAGACAGGGAGTCTTTCGCCCTTGCTCCCCGCTATGATCCTCGGTTTGACAATACAGTCGGGAGACTTGTTCTTGTCCTTTTTCAAGGTGTCCAAAAACTCCTTCGAGCTTTCGATGGCCCGTTTGAATTCTCCGATTTTGGTCTTTTTCGGAGTGGGAACGGTTTTGCGGATTTTACCGTAGTTCACATCCCAGACCACCCGGGCGCCGTCCTCGAGCTCGGGGAAATCTTCGGCTTTGGCGGCGCGCAGCTCCTCAAAGGTCTGGTTCAGATCTTCGATAGGCTCTTTGACCGCGCCGTTCTCGAATATGGGGAGTTTGGCGAACACCGGCGCGTCCTGCCGCGCCATGGCCGTCTTGTCCTGCGGTTCGGCAAACAGCGCTGTCTGGCCGTCTCCTGTCCCCGTCACGGGTACGGCGGGCTGGACAGGCGGAGGCGTGAACGTGGTCTGCGCGTCTGGCTGGACGCCGGGATCAACAACGGCGGGCGGCGCCTGCGGCGGCGCGGCGGTTTGTGTTCCGGCGGCATACGCGGCCGGCTCGTCAAAGGGGTTGGGCTCTTGCGCCTGGTTCCCGAGATCAATGAACGGCGAGGGACAAGCGTTTTGGCCTGGCACGGGGACTCCGGGCGGGTCTCCGAACGGGTCGGCGTTGGGCGGTGAAAACGGATCTCCTCCGGTTTGTCCCGTCCGCAGTGCCCGCTCGAACGGGTTGCTG
>JAISDV010000099.1 GCA_031264545.1 Oscillospiraceae bacterium
CGTACCAATGCGGAGCTAAAGGCCGCGACGGTGGACTATGCCAGGACCCGCGCCATATTCGACGGCTACAAGGCCGCAAAGTACAACAAAAAATATCTTGCGGAGCATGAGGCCGACATTGAGCTATACCAGGCGGCACAGGTCACGTTCCGGCGCGTTCTTAACGGGGTGAAGCTCCCTAAGATGGACGCGCTCAAAGCCGAATGGCAAACGCTGGCGGCTGAGAAAAGGGCCGCTTACCATGACTACAAGGCAGTTAAAAAGGATATGCAGGATATTGTTTCAGCGAAAAATAATATAGACTACCTGCTCGGCCTGACGGACGGGCAAAAACATAAGGAACAGGAGCGTGAACGTGTGTGACGCAACAACAGGCGCAACACGCCGACTTCGGGCCAACTTGGCCCGAAATTTCCGCCCATGCACTATGTAAGATTATTTCTCTTTCTCAACCCCCCTGAAAAGCAGCTCGTGTTCGAGGATACCCGTCTCGTCATTATTGATGGGGAAACATTGGACATCGTGTCCAAAATGCGAAGCCGCAAGCGGCGTTCTCCCCGGCATGGCAATCCCGGCTTGTTCTCCGGCGAGGCCTGTTGCTCCGACTGCGGAAGCTCAAAGCGGAACAGGCCGCCCTAATCGGGACGCTTGATGCTCCGGAAAATGCAATCGCCGAGCAGAACGAACTGGCAAGCGGCGTGGACAGGTTTTTGAAACGGTCAAACGCTACACCGAGTTTAAAACACTGACGCAGGCAATCGTCCACGAGTTCATCGACAGAATCATCATCCACGAGCCGGAGCAGGCGCGAGCCTTACCGCACAAGCTCCGATACCAGCGGAATCGTCACAACAGACAGCAACGTGGTCAGTGCGACGCCCTTTGCCGCCAGTTCATAGTCGCTGCCGTATTCCCGCGCCAGCATTGCCGTCATGCTGCCGACGGGCGTTGCCAGCACCACAAGGCAGACGCCGCGCAGCAGCTCCCCCGGAATGAACCGCTTGACAACAAGCATCGCGGCAATCGGGATCACCAGAAGCTTAACTGCGGAAAAAGCGAGCAGCCTGACGTCGGTCAGGAGCCGTTTGAAATCAATTGCAACCAGTGACGCGCCGATGACCATCATGCTCAGCGGCGCGGAAAGACCGCTCAGGTGGCGCACCGCCTCACCGATAAACGCGGGCGGCTCGAGCCTGAGCAGATGAAGCGCCACCGTTGCGATACAGGCGATAACGCCGATATTGAGCACTTGGCCCAAATGGAATTTTTTCTTTTTTTCGCCCGGTCTTTTTAGGACTTTTATGCCGTACGTGTAGATCAGCACATTGTAAGGCAGCAAAAAAAGGGACATGTACAGGACGGCCTCCCCGCCATAAACGGCAGACACAAGCGGAAGCCCCATAAAACCGATATTGGAGAAGCTGGTCATGACCCGGTATACGCCCGCCTCGCTTTTGCCGGCCCTGAGCACAGGCGGGAGCAGATAGCCCACCGCGATCACGGCGGCAAAAAGCGCACAGGCGAGCCCCAGAGCCGCGGCCAGAGCCGCGCCGCCGATATCGGAAGCGATCCCTCCCATGCCGCTGCTCAGGATCAGCGCGGGATTCGCAATGTAAACCACGATAGCGGACAGCTTATGGCAAACCTCGTCTGTAATAAGCTGCGTTTTACGGCTGACAAGCCCGACGAGAATGAGAAGAAACAGAATCAGCGTCTGTTGGAATAACAGCATTTCCGGCTGCCCTCACAATTCCCGCTTGCCGGCCATTGCCGCGCTGCAGAGAGTGAGAACGCCATATCCTGACGCTCCGGGGACCTTCCGGCAAGTCTCCCGGAGTTGGGTCTTTTCGGTTTTTTTCATAGAATACTTCACGCCTGCGATCCTTCCTTATGCCTCCGGGCTTCCTCCGCGATCAGCCGTCTGCCCTCAAAAGGGCGCTGTCATCCGCTTCTCCGGTTCGCGGGCCGGCCATATGATTCATATTATACACGAAAACCCCGCCGCCGCCAAGAGGCCCTGAAAATCAGACCGCTTGCTCCGGCAGGCGGGCGCCGGAGCCGGAGGCGTTTTATAAACGTCAGCCGCCCTGCGTCTCAAGCGCCCTGCGCAGTTTCTCCAACGCTTTTTTCTCGATCCGCGAGACATACGAGCGGCTGATGCCGCATAGCTCCGCGACGTCGTGCTGTGTCTTCGGCGTTCCGCCGTCCAGCCCGTAACGCAGGCGGATAATCTCGCGCTCCCTTTTTTCGAGCAGCTCGCCCATAAGCCTGCTGATGGTTTTTGAAAGCTCGCTTTTGCTGATCTGCTCGAGCATGTCATCCTCAAAGCAGACAACGTCCATCAGGCAAAGCGTGCCTCCGGCCCCATCCGTTTCGATCGATTCGGAAAGAGAAATATCCGCCGCCGATTTGCGCGCGGAGCGAAAATACATCAGGACCTCATTCTCGATGCACCGGCTGGCGTAGGTCGCGAGGCGCACGCCACGCTCCGGCTTGTAGGAGCTTATGCCCTTGATCAGGCCAATTGTGCCGATCGATATCAGGTCATCAAGCTCGGCGCACTGCGTATAGTATTTCTTCACGATATGCGCAACCAGACGCAGGTTGTGCTCAATGAGCACATTTCTTGCCTCAATATCGCCCTGCGCCCACAATTCAAGATACGCTTTTTCATCCTTTGCGCTCAGCGGCTTTGGAAAAGATCCCGAGTTTTTGCCGAGACGAAGCATCAGGAAGGCGCTGCTAACCAGCAGCATAAAAGCGCCTGACAGCATTTTCATTCCTCCTTTCAGAGCCTGAATCCATAGCGCGAGACGTGAGCCACGCGGCCGTTTTTCCGCCGTTCCGCGTTAAATTTTCCCGAAATACACCAAGCATTCCCGAAAAAA
>JAISDV010000133.1 GCA_031264545.1 Oscillospiraceae bacterium
AGCCGCTTCTCCCGCGATGGCCGTAAGATTCATGACAGCGTTTTTTCCCGTCAGGTATTTATAATATTCGAGAAAGCGGGCGGATATTTCCGCGGTAAAAGGCAGCCCGAGCGCCTCGAAGCCGTCCGTTAAAATCTGCTGCATGGCGCTCCTTCCGAAACGCGAGGGACCGGAGCTTTTTACAGCCGGTACGGTGCTCCGCGCCGGCTGTAAAAAAACAGGGCGTATCCCGCGACACGCCCTGTATATTATCATACTATTTCCGTTTAGTCCAGAACTACGCGTAGAAATTGTGATCACCGATGGCAGCGACGAACGTGCGCGTTTGAGTGAACCATGAAGAAATGCCAAGCTCCGGATTGACGAAATAGATCGCGTTGCCGACAATGTCATAACCCTCGAGACACATTTTGGCCGCCGCTACGGATTCTTCGTTCGGCTCCGCGTAAATACCGCCGGTTTCCGTAACGGAAAACTGCACGCCGTATCTGTTATCAAAGATGACGCTGTAAATCGAATCGGGGCAGGTCGGATCGGCCACACGGTTGAGAACGACGTTCCCAACGCCGATCTTTCCGTCGAGGGATTGATTCCCGGACTCTGCATTTATCAGGCGTGAGAGCCAATAAAGATCTTCCGCGCTGTAATACAAGTCCCCGCTCTCAAGGGGGGCGGGGTCGTCCGCCCAAAGGATCACGCTGGAAAGCTCCTCGTCCCAGTCGACCTCGAGCTGATAAATTTTTGCCAGCTCCCGGATGGGCAGACACAAGGCGCCGTCAATCACAAGCACGCTTCCGGGGAGATAAAAGCAGCGATTATTAGCGGTCATATACAGGCTTCCGGCCGTCGCGGACATTTCCAGCCCTTCGCCGCTGACTGTGACCGTGTTCGATTTTTTGTCCCACGCGATATCGGTTTGATCTCCAATGACATCAAAAAACGTTCGAAGCGGTATGTATGTCGTATCTTCGACCTTTATTCCGTCAGCTATTTTAATACCGTTGAAATACATGGACACCGGCTCATAAACGCCGGACGCGCCAACTCCCGCGGCAAATGCGAAACCGCCGGCCATGCATGCAATCAAACAAATAACGCATATTATGGAAATGTTTCCGAGTATGAACTTTTTCATAACACGCTCCTATTCAGGGATTTTATCAAAAGAGACAATTACGGTATTTTGATTTTATGACATAATTATATTCATGATCGCGTATAAAAAACAATAGGAATTTCGTACAAAATGACATCTTTGAAATGGTGGATTCTACACACATATACCATATATCTGATGATTTATTATATTTTTTGAGTATACATACAACATATAGTGTTGACGGAATGACAAGACTTTTTGTAAAAACATTCCGAATAGGGGGTCCGAATATCCGAAAATGCAGGAAGGTTGTCAATAATTTTTCATTATGTAAAGCACGGCAGCAGGCCGTCGGAGCATTTTGCGGCTTTGCCGCGCGGTTTTGGCGGGAATGAAGGCCGTCTTGTCCGCATAAAATCATGATATGGACGCGGAGAGGAGGCTTGTCTTGAATATCAAAAAGGGGTTCGCAGCCGGTGCGCTGGTGCTATTTGGGCTTTTCGCCGTCCACGCGGTCAGGCGGGATCCCCGGGCGATGGCGCTGCTTGGCCGCCTGGCGGGCGAAGGGCTGCGTGTGTCCGCTCCGGTGGAAAGCACGACGGCCGGAGAGCCCGCCCGTGAGACCGCAGGCGCGGCCGAAGTCCCGGAAGCGGAGCTGTCCTTGCCGCCTTTTCCGCATGAAGTGGAAATCCCGAAAAAGGAAGCGCCGCCGGAGGCCTCCGCTGTCATACTTCCGACGACAATCGCGGGCGGGATGGTGCTGACAAACAGCACAAGCTATGAACCGGATCTCAGCGCGCTGTTAGCTGCCGGAAGCGCCGTCCGGCTCTCGCCGGATGGACCGCAGATACTGATCATACATACGCACGGCAGCGAGGCCTATACGCCGGGCCTGACAGACAGCTATGAGCTGACGGATAATTACAGGACGGAGGACCCGGCCTACAGCGTAATACGCGTTGGGGACGAGCTTGCCGCCTGTCTGGAAAGCTACGGGTTACGCGTGATACACGACAGGGAGATATACGATTATCCCAGCTATACCGGAAGCTACGGCAGGAGCGAGCAGGCGGTCAAAAAATACCTGGAGCAGTATCCGAGTGTTTCGGTCGTACTCGATGTTCACCGAGACGCCATCGGCGATGGGGATGTCGTATATAAAACCGTGGCCGAGGCGGGAGGAAAGCCCTGCTCGCAGGTCATGCTGCTCGCCGGCACGGGAGAGAACGGGCTCGAGCATCCCAACTGGAAGGAAAATTTGAAATTTGCCCTCTTTCTTCAGTCCGCCATTGTAAAAAAACACCCTTCCCTGGCACGGCCGATCGCGCTGAAAAAAGAGCGGTATAACCAGCACCTGTCAACAGGTTCCCTGATTTTGGAGGTCGGGAGCAGCGGAAATACGCTTGAAGAGGCACTCAACGCGGTGCGCTTATTTGCGGACGCTGCCGCGCCCGCTTTGAAGGACCTGGGATAAGTCCGCGTTTTGCAGGTATTGGCGTGAGCCGCGGCCCGCAAAGGGTAAAAAGGAACTATTGTAATGAAGGGAAGCATGTGGTATATTGTGCGCATAAAGCAGAGAGGCAAATTTTCGCAGGAATAATGGGTTTATTTCAAGGACAATCGGCACGGCAGAGCGGGAAATAAGGCCGTCCGGCGGGCGCAATCGATTTCTCAAACAAGCCCTAATGCGCAAGAGGACATAGCGGCGATCTGCTGTGGATCCTTTTGCGTATTTTATTTTCATTCCATGTCTTTATCCATGACGGAGGTATTGAGAAAATGACTGACTCTACACAAGACTATAGCGGCGCGAGCTCATATTTTGTGGAAGCCGCAAAACGATATAAAAAGCTCTATATTGACTATCACAATAGATTTGACGAGCTGGCTGCTCTGGCCGAGCGCCAAACAGTTCGCAGTGAGTATTCAAAAGGCGGCAATTTGACAGGGGGCTACTATTCTCACAGCAGAGGGGATCTCTATGTCGGTAATTGCAGCAGAGGCCGGCTCTGTAAAACCAGACCAAAGAAGGATGAATTCGATTACAAATACGATTTTGACGCCGATGACAGGCTGCTATGCACCACATACATGACATGTCGCGATAAAAAACGGCGGATATCGGATAAACTGTTTTTTGTGTATCGGAGTGACGAGATAATAACGCTTGCGTTTGACCTCCCGCCGGAGCAACCGCAGCTTGACTGGGTCTGCCACACAAAACTGGCGAATGGAAAAATAGTTTCCTATGAGAGTGCCCGGATGACCGCGGACAGATTCCACTATGCTGAAAAAGAAGAATTCGGATATTCTGCCGAGGGCCTTTTAACAACACTTAAACGCATTGTTTATTACGAGGAATTCGTCGGCGGCGAGACAAAGACATTTATCTTAAACCGTGATTCTGAAGGAAAATTCAGCATGTATGCAGCAGAAAACGTCTTAAACGGTATTGTCAAGAATACCGGGTTCATTTATACAGTCGGAGGCAGTAAAACTTACGCTTACGACGGAAACGACAAGCCCTGCCCGGTGAGGGGAAAAGAGAAAGCAAGAAAAAAGATGACCGGGATCGATCTGGAGGATTATCTGTTTCAAAAAACTGTGCCGATCATTGAGGGCTGGGATGAGCAAGGTGTTTATGCAATTTCGTTTCTCGTGTACTCAAATGAGGCTTATGAATATAACGGTGTCAGCAATGTGACAGAGTTTTCAGTTAGCTGCAATACCGAGGATGACTGCAGCCATGCGCCGCCGTTGAGCGAGGAACGATGGAATTTTGCTTTCTGGCGTCAGGATATGACGGGAATAATCTCAGCTGATGATGACGATGAAGGCATGAGTGTTCTGTTCCACTGGTACAAAAAACATGGCATAAAAAAAATAGGCTATGAGGACCCTGGGACTATGTATAACGAGGGAATGAAGTACATAGGAAAAGGACCCGCAGGATATTACGAGTTACTCATGGCGGTTTCGAATGTGGCAAGAAGGCTTCAACTCGAAGGCGTTGTAGAAAAAAGATTTGGTAAGATTCCAATTATCGTACACGACCTGGAATATGCATGGTATGTGCGGGATGCGACAGAAAACGCCAACCCAAACGGCGAGGCCGACCTCTTTCTGCAAGCGCATAAAGACGGGTTTCCTGATTAATTTTAATTGTAAAGGCGCAAATCGTGCATTACCAAAAACTAACGTTACAGGGGACACCGAATAACATATCGGGTGAAGTAAATGAATCAGCAAAATGAACAGTGGGTCATTATGTCAGATGACGAACAAGAAAAAGTCTGGGAAAAAGCCGAAAGCATTTTTAAGTTTGAATCACAGATTGGCAAAGTGTTTTTAGCAAATATAGACTTTGATGTTTATGCCATACCCGATTATCGTATATGGCAGGGCAGCGATAAAATGAACCGGTTAATCCGAAAATGTTTTATTTCCTGTATGGATGAGGCTTCGTACATCTACGCCCTTGACTGGAACCATGCTTGTTTTAGATTCAATCCCAGAATCACTTATGCGCCTGAACAACCGGTATTTGCAGCGGATAGCAGATATAGTGGCGGCGGGTATAATATCTATTTCCCGGAGTTCTACCCGAACGGTGACTATTATTTTTATATTTCCACTGATTTTTCTTGGGGTTACTTGTCACACCCATGGCAAAAGAGCGTATTTATCTTTGGCGATAAGCTGAAAAAGCAAATAGACATCCGATCAAAACAGCTTGGATTTAAGAGAATCGAATAAAGTGTCCCTTTTAATGACAGGTATTTTGCGGATTCGGCGTATATGTTTTCCCGCGCCATTTTTGTTATCTGACCCTCTATTTGACCCTCCATTTGACCCTCCCAGAATAACACTTTACAAATCCAGCTTAATATGGTAAACTTTTAAGGCTTTAGCCCCTGAGCTTAGTTTCGGGATGCAGCCGAGAAACGGCGCCTTTCGCCCCCTTACTCAGCCTGAGGGTATTTGTAAAATGAAAGGAGACCAGAAAATGATTACGAAAGAGCAAAAGACCGCGGTTATCACCGGCAACCGCACACACGAGAGCGATACCGGCTCACCCGAGGTCCAGATTGCCATCCTCACCGAACGCATCAACCAGCTCACCGGGCACCTCAAGATCCACAAAAAGGACAACCACAGCCGCCTCGGTCTGCTGAAAATGGTCGGCAAGCGCCGCCGCCTGCTCGACTACCTCATGGATAAGGATATCGCGCGTTACCGCGCCTGCATCGCCAAGCTCGGCATCAGAAAATAAGCCGGACGCTACAGGGGCCGTTCCGCCGAAGCGCGGAACAGCCCTTTCTGCGGAAAACCCCGATCAGCATGGATAGGATCGGCTGCAAGACTGTAACAGACAAAAAACCGAAGAAAAAGGCGGAGTATCCCACCTTTAGCAGTTGAAAATGTGTTTATCCCCCGGTTGGGATAAGCCTGTTTTCAAATGTTAAAGGCGCCGGCTCCGCCAAAGGGATGATTCCCGGAAGGAGCAACCGCATGATCATTAATCAAAAAGAATTCACCAACACCCGCTGCTATGAGACAACGCTCGCGGGCCGTCCGCTCGTTTTCGAGACCGGAAAGCTCTGTGAGCTGACGAACGCCTCAGTACTCACGAAATATGGCGAAACCACGGTACTCGTCAACATCACCGCTTCGGCGAGGCCGCGCGACGGCATCGATTTTTTTCCGCTCTCCGTTGATTTTGAAGAAAAGCTGTACTCTGTCGGCCGTATTCCCGGCGGTTTCACTCGCCGCGAGAGCCGGCCCTCTCTGCCCGCGGTGCTCGCTGCCCGCATGATCGACCGCCCGATGCGCCCGCTTTTCCCGCATGATCTGAGAAACGACGTGGTCATCTCCTGCACGGTCCTCTCCGTCGACCGCGACTGCGCACCTGAAATTACTGCGATGATCGGCGCGGGCGCCGCCGTCGCGATCTCCGATATTCCCTTCGACGGCCCGGTCGCCGGCATCGCTCTCGGCTGGGACGGCGAGCGCTATCTCTTCAACCCCACGAGGGAAGAGCGCGCAAGAAGCAAAATGAACGTTACGGTCACCGCGACGCATCAAAAGATCGTGATGATCGAAGCCGGCGGGGATGAGATTCCTGACGACGTGATGTATCACGGCATCGTCGCCGCGCACGGGGAAATCCAAGTCATCCTCGATCTCATCGACAAAATGGTCTCCGAGATCGGCAAGGAAAAGTTCAGCTATGAGCACGCGGATTTTGACACCGAGCTTTTCGATACTCTCTGCGAGAACGAAATGGACGGCATGCGCTGGTGCATGGATACCGACGACAAGAACGTCCGCGAGGCGCGCGTCGTCGAATGGACCGATCGGGTCACGGAAAAATACGGTGAACAATTCCCGGAAATGGGCAAGTATATGGCGGAGATACTTTACCGTATGCAGAAAAAGATCGTCAAGGCTTGGCTGCTCGCGGGCAAGCGCGTCGACGGCAGGGCCATGAACGAGATCCGCCCCCTCGCGGCGGAGGTCGGCCTGATCCCGCGCGTGCACGGCTCCGGCCTGTTCACCAGAGGCCAGACCCAGGTGCTCACCGTCACGACCCTCAACACCATCGACATGGCGCAGAAGCTTGACACCATTTGGGAAGAGGAATCAAAGCGTTTCCTGCACCACTATAATTTTCCGGCCTACTCCGTTGGCGAAGCCCGGACGAGCCGCGCGACCAACCGCCGCGAATTCGGCCATGGCGCGCTCGCGGAAAAGGCGCTCGAACCGGTTATCCCCTCCGTCGAGGAATTTCCTTATACTATCCGGCTCGTCTCCGAAGTGCTCTCCTCAAACGGCAGTACGTCACAGGGCAGCGTTTGCGGCAGCACCCTCGCCCTCATGGATGCGGGCGTTCCGATAAAGGCCCCTGTCGCGGGCATCTCCTGCGGCCTGATCCAGGACGACAACGGCGGCTTTACCACCTTCATCGACATCCAGGGCGTCGAGGACTTCCACGGTGAAATGGACTTCAAGGTTGCCGGGACGAAGAAGGGTATTACCGCCATCCAGATGGATCTGAAAAACGACGGCCTGACCCATGAGATCATCCGGAACGCGCTGGAGATCACCGGGGAAGCGCGCTGCCAGATCCTCGACGAGGTCATGCTTCCCTGCATTGCAGAGCCGCGCGCCGAGCTTGCGGAGACCGCGCCCAAGATGCTCACTATAAAGATTGACGTCGACAAGATACGCGAGGTCATCGGCTCCGGCGGCAAGGTCATCCAGAAAATCACGGCGGATACCGGTTGTAAAATCGATATCGAGGACGACGGCACCATCTATATCGCCAGCGAAAACCTCGAGGCCTGCCGCAAGGCCAAAGAAATCATCGACAACATCGTGTTCGTGCCCGAAATAGGCAAGCTCTATTATGGCAAGGTCGTGCGTATTATCCCCATCGGCGCTTTCGTCGAGATGGTTCCCGGCAAGGACGGCATGGTCCATATCAAGGATCTCGAGTTCAAGCGCACCGAGAAAGTTGAGGATGTGCTCAACGTCGGCGACATGACCTGGGTCAAGGTGATGGAGATCGACGAGCGCGGCAGGGTCAACCTCTCGCGCAAGGACGCCGTCAGAGAGCGCCAAGCACAGGGCCTGACTGACCGATAAAGCAGGCATAACATGGGGCGGGCTGTGCCCGCCCTGTTTTTTTACGGGAGAAAACAGATGCATGAGATCATCAATTTACCGAACGGCGTGCGAATCATATTCGAAAAGCTTCCCTTTGTCCGTTCGGCGGCAGTGGGAATTTTCGTGGAAACCGGCTCGCGGGATGAAGCGCTCGCCCAGGGCGGCTGCGCCCATTTTATCGAGCATATGCTTTTCAAACGCAGCGAAAAGCGCTCGGCAGCGGAGCTTGCCTTTGCGATGGACGCGATCGGCGGCCAGATCAACGCTTACACGACGCGCGAGAGCACCTGTTTTTACGCGCGAACGCTCGACACGCACCTCGAAACGGCGATCGATCTGCTCACCGAGATGTTTTTCGACTGCGCTTTCGATGAGGGCGAGACGGAGAGCGAGCGCGGGGTAATCCTCGAGGAGATCGGCATGTATGAGGACACGCCGGACGACGCGTGCTATGAAAGACTGGTGCGCGGCTGCTTCAAGGGCCCGCTCGGCCGGCCGGTGCTCGGCAGGCCCACTACCCTCGCCGGGATGACGGGCGCGCGTCTCCGGACATTTAAGGAAAGCCGCTATACCGCGGGCAGAATCGTCATCTCGCTCTGCGGGAATTTCCAGAACACGCATATAGCGCAGCTGAGCGGGCGATTCTCCGCCCTGCCGAAATCAGGGTGCGCAAAACGCACCCTGGCGGCGTACAGCCGGCACGTTTCCGTCCGCCGCAAAAAGACGGAACAGAACCAGCTCTGTCTCGCCTTTCCTTCAAATCCCGTCTCGAGCGAGGCGCGCTTTGCCATGAATCTATTCGCCACCGTCCTCGGCGGCGGCGTTTCCTCCCGTCTCTTCCAGAACATACGTGAAAAGTACGGGCTCTGTTATGCGATATATGCCTTCCAGTCCAATTTCGCGGATACGGGACTGCTCTCGGTCGCGACCGCAGTCGGCAAGGACACCGAGCTCAGGACGCTCTCGTTGATCGGCGGTGAGCTGAAGCGCTTCGCGGACAGCGGTGTCAGTCAAGAGGAGCTTCAGCGCGCCAGGGAACAGGCAAAAAGCGCCCTCGTCATGAATCTCGAGTCGGCAAATTCCCGCATGCTCAAAATGGGCAATTCCATACTCGCGCTGGGTTACTGCCTGACGCCCGACGAGCTGCTCGCGCGCTATGACGCCGTCAGCTGCAGCGACATCCTCTCCCTTGCGCAGGCGCGCCTCGACCTTTCGAAAATGTCCTTCTCCGCCCTCGGAAAACCAGCCGGCGAGGAGACCTACCTGCAGGCCATCGGCCTGTGACAGCGGCGAACTGAGCGGCCGCCGGCCGGAAAGCCTTTCAAAGCGTATCCGCCGCCTGACGCATAAACGGGTTGAATCTGCGCTCCCTTTCGAGCGAGGTCGTCTCCATATGGCCGGGATAGACCTCGCAGTCACCGGGCAGCGCATAGAGCTTTTTAAGCGAACGCAGCATATCCTGCGGGTTGCAGCCGGGAAAATCTGTGCGTCCGCAGGAGTCCTTGAAGAGCGTGTCGCCTGAAAACAGCGCGTCCCCGCAGCGGAAACAGACGCTGCCCTCGGAGTGCCCCGGCGTCTCGATGACCTCGAACGCGAGCGCGCCGACAGTAAGGGTATCGCCTTCTCTGAAAAAAGCCGTCCCCTTGGGCGGGGCGTATTTAAAGCCCATTTCTGTAATCGCGCGGCGCAGGTCCTTTTTGTGCATGTGGACGGCGGCGCCGGTTCGCTTCATCACCTCCTCGACCGCGCCGGTATGGTCGAAATGCCCGTGTGTGAGAAGGATGCGGCGGCACCGGAGCTTGTTTTCCTCGATATAGCGCAGGATGGTGCCGGCCTCCGCGCCGGGGTCGATGACCGCGCATTCGAGGGTGTTTTCATCGGTGACGATATAGCAGTTGGTCTGGACCCGACCGACGGTAAAAGCTTTGATGAGCATAGAATTTCTCCTTTATCAGATCGCTCTGAGCGTTTTATAACACATAAGCCGGCGATATGTCTCCGGTGTAGAGGCTGTAAGAGAACAGTGCCTGCGGGATGTCGATAATCCGCACAATTTATATTCTTCCCGCTGTTTGCCGGCGAATATTATCGACCAATTCATACGCGGCAGCCTGTATCCGTTTCGGTTGTCTGTCGAAAAACACCACCACAGGCTCGCCCTTCCTGATGTTCCATAGCCCGGCGACCTTGCCGTTCACTGCGATTGTCGGCAGACAGATTCCGGACGACAAAATCACTTGCTTCTTGTACTCCGGCGGCAAAACCGCGCTGCGTTCGGTATACGACACGATAATCGGGTCAAATCCCGAGAGCAGGGTCAATTCGGGAATGTCTGCAAAGTCCTCGCCGTCGTCAACGCAGTAATACGTCCTGCGGTCAATCTCAAAGCGGCTGTATGTGTCGAGATCAGCGGCTTGCAGCTTTTTCTTGTCGTCGCGCTGGAAGCCGAAGAACCAGGCCGCGTCGTCAAGCGTAGCGGGGCCGTAGGCCGTAAAATAACGTCGAAGCAAGTCGGGCAGCACTTCCTCTGTTGTTTGCGTCGGCTCCGCGTCAATCAGGTCAAACCCCCGGCTTGTCATATCTCGAAACGCCACCTTGCCCTGTCCGGCAAGGCCCACGAATATGCCGCCCCACGGCGAGAAGATATTCTTGATAACGTCATCGTTATAGCTGTCGGCAAAGATTTTACGCATCTCGGCGCGGGAGTAAACACCGTCCTCCATCAGGCGCATGACTTCCTCGGCTATTGTTTCGAGAAACGCTTTTTCATAGTAACGTCCAAGCCATGACTCACCCTTGTGAAGCGCAAGCAGCGTTGGCAAATCGTCAAATGCCGCGCCGTGGAGCGTTCCGCGATATAGCCATGTTTTGGTCAGCGCGTTTTTCCATCCCGATATGTCTGCACCGCGAATCAGCGCGGAGAACGCCACATTGCGGTGAAACCAGCAGTGCAGGCCGAGCAGTTCACGGGACAGCGCCTCAATGTCGCCGCATTTCCGCGTCAGGTACAGCCCGTGCATACGGCGGCGTTGAATGTCTTCATTGGTCATTTTGCCGCTGCTCCTTATCCCGAAATAAACCTGCGCATCTTCTTCGGATTGGCGTTGGGGTTCAGCCTGAAAATTTGCTTTATAATCGCCGCTTCCGCTTGCTCGGCGGTTATGGCCGCCGCTTTGCCGAACAAATCCTCCGGCCAAAACCGCTCTGTCAGGCACAGCGTCATTGCGTTCCAGCCGTATTCCTCGCCATATTTGTTCCGCTTCTGCTGTTGCCCGCACATTGTGACGTAAAGACCCATTTGCAGGTCGGTGACGGCTTTCTCGAACCTGAACTTTTCGTCTTTACCAAAGCCGGCAAGCGCTTTGATTTCATGAATGGACAATGCGCCGTATGCAGAGAGAATATCGTACACCCGTTTGGCGCAGTGGCTTATCAGCCCGTCAGAGTAAGCATCCTCAAACGTCCTGCCGCTCCGCCGTGCCGCCAAAAAATACGGATACCAGTCGCGGGTGATGAACCCGCCTTTGCGGAAGAACAGCTTTCCATAAGCGATGTCATCGCGTTCCTTCAGTACCCGGATTCGCCACTCCCACGGGTCGGTGTCAAGGTCACCCGTGTGCCAGCGAATGGGACTGCCGGGCGGCTCACTCCGCCAGTCAAAGTTAATCAGCCCAAACACGCCCTCGTCATTGCCTCCGGCGATGCTGAACCCGGCGGCGAGAAGTGCGCGGCAGAAGTCGTTGTAGTTTTTTATATCCATCATCAGATTATTTCTCACGCCCAATCTTCCAGTTTCAGCTTGCGCTGCAGCTCTTTCAGTTTCGCGCTGCGTTCGCGGTAATCGGGCAAAATCCGCTCCACAAGCGCCCAAAATCGCGCCGAGTGGTTCATTTCCGTGATATGCGCCAGTTCGTGGACGACCACGTAGTCAATGACATCGTCCTCGGCCATCATCAGGCGCCACGAAAAGTTCAGCGATTTCTTCACCGAACAACTGCCCCAGTGGGTAGTCGCGCCGTTTATCTTCACGGCAGTTGGCATAACACCCATTTGCTTGGCAAAGTCCAGAACCTTTGCGGTCAGATCGCGCTTGGCGAGCATATGGTAAATCTGTTCCGCCGCTGATTTAACTTGCTCCGGTGACAGCCCAGGCGGCACATAGAACCGCACATCGTCGAACCCGCAGCGGTTGCCGGGCTTCGCCTCAAGGGGGTACGCCTTTCCGCGATAGGCGACAAGGGCATTATAATCAAGCACGAAGTCTTCGCGGGCGGCGCTCTGTTCTCGCTTCAGCGCAACTTTTTCGGCAATCCAGTCTGCCTTGCTCTCAACGAATTTGTCTATGTCACGTTTTGTCAGCTTCAGCGGGGCGCGAACCTCTATGGCAGCGTCGTCGCGGATGTAGAGGGCTATGGTCTTTCGATTGGAGCGGGTGAGTGTGTAATTCAAAGCGCTGTCTCCTCACCGGGTTCAATGAATACATTTGTCAGCTGTCAACTTGCAGGACTATGCCGTCTCTGCGCGCCTGCTCAGTCGCCCGCGCGCGTAATCTCTGAAACGCCGGCGACCGTTTTAAGCCGGCTGATGATGCCCTCGAGCTCCACCGCGTCTTTGACCTCCAGCGTAACGGTCGCCGTAGATTTGACACCATCGACATCCCGTGCGGAAAGGCTCATTACCTTCGCGCCGAGGGTGTTGAGTACGGTGGCGATGTCCATAACCAGGCCGCTGCGCTCCCGCGCCAGGATCTTTATAGTGGTGATATAGCTCTCGTTAGAGGCTTCCGCCCAGCTGACGCTGATCCAGCGCCCGCCGTCCTTCGGGTCGTCTCTGCCGGAAAGATAGTTCCTGCAGTCCGCACGGTGGACGGAAACGCCGTAACCCCGGGTGATAAAACCGATGATCGGGTCTCCGGGAACGGGCGTGCAGCAGCGGGAGAATTTGACAAGACAGTTGTCTATACCCTCCACCAACACACCGCGGACACTGCTTTTCTCCGTCTGCTGCGCCTTGCGCAGCTCCGCCCGCTCGGTCATTTTCTCAAGCGTCGTCTTCTGCGGGAGCTTCTGATTTCTGAGGATTTCATCCCTGATACGGTTGACGGCCTTTGTCGCCGTCATGCCGCCGTAGCCGATCGAGGCGTAAACGTCGTCTAACGAAAACACAGCGAGCTTTTTAAGGATGCCGGGCAGCGTCTCCTCGTTCGTTACGGCGGACATGGGAATGCCGGCCTGACGCAGCTCGGACTCAAAGGCCGCCTTGCCGTGTATGATGTTCTCCTCGCGCTTTTCCTTCTTGAACCACTGCTTGATCTTGCTGCGCGCGGCGCCGCTTTTGGCGATGTTCATCCAGTCGCGGCTCGGTCCGGGAGCGGACTTGGCGGTCAGCACCTCGACGATATCGCCGTTTTGCAGCACCCTTTCAAAAGGTACGATGCGCCCGTTGACCTTTGCGCCGATCATTCGGTTGCCGATCGCCGAGTGGATGCCGTAGGCAAAGTCGATCGGCGTCGCGCCTGCGGGCAGATTGATCACGTCGCCCTGCGGGGTAAAGACGAATACCTCGTCGGAGAACATGTCGATCTTGAGATCATGGATGAAGTCCTGCGCGTCGCTGTCCGCCTGGTTTTCAAGCAGCCTGCGCACCCAGGCAAACTTTTCCTCGTCGCCCTGTCTGACTCCCTGCTCGCCGGATTTGTATTTCCAGTGCGCCGCGATACCGTATTCCGCCGTGCGGTGCATCTCCCAGGTGCGTATCTGCACCTCAAAGGGGATGCCCTCCGAGCCGATGACCGTCGTGTGTATACTCTGGTACATGTTCGGCTTGGGCGTGGAGATATAGTCCTTGAAGCGTCCGGGCAGGGGCTTGAACATATCGTGAACATGGCCGAGGACATTGTAGCAGTCGGCAATATTATCGACGATGACGCGGAAAGCGCAGAGGTCAAAAATCTCATTGATCTGCTTGTTCTGCGCATACATCTTGCGGTAGATGCTGTAAATGTGCTTGATCCGGCTGGAGATAGCCTCTTTGATGCTCCAATCGTCCAGCCTGGCCTCAATTTTCTGCTCGACGCTCTCCATAAAGGTCTCCAGCGTCGGCATACGGGCCTCGAGGGCATCCATAATCTCCTTGTAGCCGACGGGGTCGAGATAGACGAGCGAGAGATCCTCGAGCTCCCACTTGACCTTCTGCATACCGAGACGGTGGGCGATGGGCGCGTAAATCTCCATCGTCTCCAGCGACTTTGTGCGCTGCTTTTCCACGGTCTGATATTGCATGGTGCGCATGTTGTGCAGGCGGTCGGCAATTTTAATCAGGATGACCCTGATGTCTTTCGCCATGGCCATGAGCATCTTGCGCATGTTTTCCATCTGCTCGTCTTCTTTGCTGGTGTACTGCAC
>JAISDV010000146.1 GCA_031264545.1 Oscillospiraceae bacterium
AGAGAATGGCGGAAGCGGTCAATGAGAATGTATGATATCATCGACGATAAAAAGAACGGCAGGGCGCTTTCCGCAGAGCAGCTCGCATACTTCGTCAAAGGCGTGACGGACGGTACAATCCCCGATTATCAGAGCTCCGCGCTGTTGATGGCGATGTTCCTGCGCGGACTGGATGCGTACGAAACTTTTCTTCTCACCGACTGTATGGCGCAGTCCGGGGATATGTTGGATCTGTCGGCGATTCCCGGAATAAAAGTGGACAAGCACAGCACCGGCGGTGTCGGGGACAAGACGACGCTGATCGTTGCGCCGCTCGTCGCTGCCTGCGGGGTCCCGGTCGCGAAAATGAGCGGACGCGGCCTCGGCTTTACCGGCGGCACGATAGACAAGCTGGAGGCTATTCCGGGATTTACGACGTCTCTTTCACGGGAAGATTTTTTTCAGACTGTGAAAAAAACGGGCTGCGCGATTATCAGCCAGACCGCCGGCATCGCGCAGGCAGATAAAAAGCTCTATGCCCTGCGCGACGTTACGGCAACTGTGGACAGCATTCCGCTGATCGCCTCCTCCGTGATGAGCAAAAAGCTTGCGTCGGGAGCGGACGCGGTCCTTCTGGACGTCAAGCTCGGCAGCGGCGCCTTCATGAAAAGCCTTGAGGATGCCATAGCGCTTGCTTCGCTGATGGTGCGTCTCGGCGAAAGGGCCGGAAAAAAAACGGCGGCGCTGATCACGAATATGGACATTCCGCTCGGGATGGCCATCGGCAACGCGCTTGAAGTTTCGGAGGTCATCGATATTCTGCAGGGCGGCGGGCCGTCCGACCTGCGGGAGGTCTGTACAGCGCTTGCCGCGAATATGCTGGAACTTGCCGGAAAAGGAAGCTATAAAGGCTGTCACGCGCAGGCCTCACAGGCGCTTGCGGACGGTTCCGCACTGAAAAAATTTGCGGAGATGGTCGCCGCGCAGCACGGCGACGCCGGGATCATTAAAAACCGCGGGCTTCTCGGAACGGCGCCCTGCCATCTGGATGTGTACGCGCAAAAATGCGGCTTCATAAGCGGCATGGACACCGAAAAGATCGGCGCTGTCTCCGTTTTGCTCGGCGCCGGACGAAAAACCAAGGAGGACCAAATCGACCGTACCGCCGGCGTCCTCCTGCACAAAAAGCGCGGAGATCAGCTTCTGACGGGCGACAGGCTCGCCACACTATATTCCTCTGGCACGGCGTCGCTGACCGCGGCCGCGGCGCAGCTGACGGCTGCCTGCCGGATAGAAAAAACGGAACCCCGGCCCGAAAAAATGATCCTGGCCAAGATTACCGCAGAGAAAACGGAAATATACTGAAACCGCCGATCCAAACGCTGAAGCCCCATTGCGCATAACGCAAGGACCGCGGCAATTCTTCATCTTGCCGCAGTCCTTGCGTTATGCGCGCACCGCCACCGAACAGCGTGAGATTATCCGGTCAATCTTGTGATCAGCTTGATTGCAGGCCCAAACCAAAACGGCTCCATGCGCTTTGTCACGCGGCCGACCGATTCAGCGATTTTAATATGCTGCGGACATTTTTTCTCACAGGCTCCGCATTTGACACACTTCTTTCCACCGTAATACTTTTCCGGATGATTCGCGCCCGTGCTGGTAAGATACTGCTGAAACCCCGAGAAAAAACCTATGGCATACGATGTGTTATACGCGGCGAAGCATCCCGGAATATTGACGCCTTGCGGACACGGCATGCAGTAGTTACAGCCGGTGCAGGGAATTTTATATGCCTCGCGGAAAGCGGCGACAACAGGTGAAAAAACGGCGGATTCTTCTGCCGACAGCATATTCGGCTTCGCGGTCTCAGCCGTTTTTAAATTGTCTTTCAGCTGTTCCAGGCTGTTCATCCCTGACAAAACGACCGTCGGCTCGGGTTGATTCCACAACCACCGAAGGCCCCAGGCCGCCGCCGACAGGCTGTTATCGGTTGCTTTGAACAGCTTTGCCGCTTTTGCCGGCAATCCGTTTGCCAATTTTCCTCCGAGAAGCGGCTCCATAATGATAAGCGGTAAATTTTTTTCATACGCCTTTTGAAGTCCCGTTCGTCCGGCCTGGTAGTTTTCATCCATGTAGTTGTACTGGATCTGACAAAAATCCCAGCCGTAAGCGTCGATAAGCGACAAAAATCCGTTCAGCGCGCCATGAAACGAAAAACCGATTTGCCGTATCTGCCGCTTCGCTTTCTTCTCAGATAGCCATTTTTCGATCCCTATTTCGCAGAGCGCCTTCCAGAAGGATAAATCGGATATATTGTGTATCAGGTAGTAATCGATATAGTCCGTTTGCAGACGCTTAAGCTGTGTTTGAAACAGCCTTTCAAAATCGTCATAGCACTTGCATTGCTGAAAGGGCAGCTTGGTTGCAAGATAGATTTTTTCGCGCACGCTGTTTTTACGCAGAATCCCGCCAAGGATTGTCTCGCTGTTCCCATAGATATAGGCGGTATCGAAATAGTTTACGCCGCTGTCTATGGCCGAGAGAATCAGTTCCGCCGTTTTTTCCGCGTCCCGCGGAAACCGCATACAGCCAAATCCCAGAACCGACAATTTATTCCCCGATTTAGAGTCAAGTCTATATTGCATGGTCAGCCTCCTGACAGTCCGCGGCGTCCCGGAACCGCGTGATGCGATTGACAAGGTCACATAAGTTCATAAAACCGTCGCCTATAACGAGGTAATAAAAATTCTTTGTTCCCTGCCGATCAAGTCCGATAAGCCCGCAATCCAAAAGGATTTTTACGTGATGTGAAACAGCCGGACGCGACAAATGCGTTTTGGCCGTGATCTCGCCGACCCTCAGCCCCTCGCATCCCGCTTCCATGAGTGCCGCAATAATAGATTGCCGCGTCTCATCTCCAATAGCAATCAAAAGCTTTTGGCATTTTATAAAGCCTGTCTTTATTGCCTCGGCTTCTGCCTGCAGATCCATCCGGTCATCGCCTCAACTTGCTAACGGTTTAAATATACGAACCGTTATGATTATAACGCGTCTTTTGTCTGTTTTCAACATCGAGAAAGAAAATCGAGACGATAGATTTTTGCATCGGAGGCTGAAGCGCCGCAATTTGTCTCAGCGTATTGAATAATCCGGCGGCTTGCATTATACTGGCAATACACAGTCTGCGCGCCGCGCTCCGTTTAAAAGCCGGGACGTCGGGGCAAGCTGACAAGCTGAGAACCTGTATGCATAAGCGAAGGATTCCCGTTCTTTAAGAGTCTCCGCTTGAATCGTCATACCGATCGCTTTTTTACGGATTGAAAACCAAAACGGGAGGGATTCTGAGTGCTTGGCGCTATCGTCGGCGGCGTCGTGGGGTCGCGCTTTGGACCGGATGCGGGCAGAAGCAGGGATTTTGCGCTTTTCTCCGGAGACTGCAGGGTCACCGGAGAGGGCGTTACGGCTCTTGCCGCGGCGAGAGCCGTTATGGAGACCGACCGCCTGATGCAGCTTTCCGTTTCCGGCGGCTATGACGGCAGATACTATGCCCTGCTCGAGCGTATGGCCGCCAGGCATGTGCGTAAGCTTGGCAGGGTGTTTCCGGACGCCGGCAGCACAGACTTGCCGGCCGGTAACGCGTCCGCGCCTTGCGGGGGCTTTGGCGGTTGCGCGGCCGTCCGGGTCAGTCCGGCCGGCTTCGCGGCAAGGACTGAGGATGAGGCTTTTCGGATCACCGAAGCGCTCGCCGGGGCGGCCTTCGGGTCCGAAACGGATATCCGGAACGCAAAAGCGCTCGCGCTCGCGGTTTTTATGGCGCGGCGGGGCTGCACCAAAAGCGAGATCTGCGAGCGGATAGGCCGGGATTATTATCCGCGCGGCTTCCGGGACGAGAGCACGGCCGTTCCCCGGGCAATGGACGCCTTTTTCGAGGCCGCCTCATTTGAGAGCGCGGTCAGGGCCGCGATCGCGCTCGGCGGGGACAGCGGGTCGCTCGCCGCGATCGCGGGAGCCGTGGCCGAGGCATATTACGGCGTACCGGAAGGGATAAAAACGGCGCTGTTTGCCCTGATCGACCCCCGACTCGTCAAAATATGCCGGAAATGGGCGGCCTTCACCGGCGAGGACGGCGCGGGCGAATTCCGTGTGCTGACGAAGTATCTTCACCGTCTGCCTGAAACGCCTTGCCGGCGCGAAATGCTGGCCGCGTTTATGCGCGATTTCTATGACTTTTCCGAGAGCCATGCGGAATACGTCTTGCCCCAATACAGCGACACGCTCGTAAAAGCCGGGATAAAGCCCTTTGCGGAGGATATGCGCGCGGCCGACGCTTCCGCGCTGGGCGCGGAGGCGCTTCTCGCGCTCATTATGGCGGCCATCCGCTCGGACCACTTCGCCGAGGGCGCGCTTTTGGCGTGCGTCGAAAGCGGCGCCGTTGGAAAATGGCTCGAACGGCTGCGCGGGCTGGACGAGGCCGGAGCCGTGCGAAAGCTTGAAGAGCTCTATCTCGAAATCAGCGCCGCCCGAGACAGGCGCGTTTTCCGCGTGATTTTCGACAGCGGAGCGGCCGTGCTTTGCGCCGCGCCGAAGGAAGGTCTGCCGCTGGTCAAGGAGCTGTCGGCGGAGGAAACCGCTGCGCTCAAACACGCCTTCGCGGCCCTCGGCACAGAAGGCTGGCGGTATCAATACGCAGATCCCGGCCTTTCAGACGGGATCTGCTGGCGGCTTATGGCAAAATACAGTGGACAGCGCCCTCTGGTCTGGCAGGGAAACGGCGTTTACCCGCCCGGCTGGGAAAAGCTGCCGGCCATCTTCGGCATAACAGGGCCGGACGGCGGAAAACTTTTCAAAACAAAGCTCCGTCGGTTCATTATCGCGCTCCGAAGCGACGAGACGCCCGCACATTATTCCGAATGCCTTCTGATCGACCGTGGGAAAGGCCTGCTCATACTCAAGGAGCGCTACGGCCAGGGGCGCGCCGCCACGCATGTTTTCGAGCTGCTCGAGGCGGCGGACGCGCTGCTGCTCACAGCTCAAGGCTGCCTCGAGGAACCGGGCTGGACCGGTCCGGAGCACTTTTCGGCGGAACCGGGCGCCCGCTTCTATGAGCTTGCCGCGGAATATTACGACGGTCCGACGCTTGTGCGGAGCGGGATCTACGACAGGCGGGCAATCCCTGAAAAGGGCTGGAAACGGCTGCTTTCGGCCATCGAACAGCTTATCGGCTTCTGCGCGCCGTGCAGGCTGCTGGATATGGAAAGCTTCATGAACGTCCGGAAAAACGGCGAGCTGATCTACTGCAGCGTCTCCTTTGACGATTCCGGCCGGACCTTCTTTTATATCGCCGAGGACGCGCGCATATCCGAGGGCGATTTTGTGCGCGTGCCCTTCGGCGCGGCAAACGAGGAACGCGTCGGCCTGGTCGAGGAGATCGGTTATTACGCGGAGGACGCGGCGCCCTTCCCGGCCGGCCGGACGAAGCGCATTATCGGAAAGGCCTGAAGGACCGCGCAGAGCCGCGCCCGGCGGAATCAAAACCACAGTTCTGCGGTATTGCTGCGAGCAGGCGGCTGTGGTACTTGCGGGCCTCGGCTTCTGTGCTTTCAACGCGCTGTGTATACAGGTTCTTATTTCGCCGCTATCGCATCAGCCCTGCGTTCATACTCACCGTCTCTCTGTTCCGCCAGCGTTTCAACCATTTTCTGCTGAAACTCCGGCGTAATCGGATAAAGGAACTTATACAGAATAAAGCCGATCAGCATAACGGCTGCCGGCACAACAGTGAGGAAAACACCGAATCCCAAAACCATTCCGGGCAGTTTCGCGATGTCTCCGACATAGTTTCCGGTTTCGCTGTTCACGCTGTAACCCACCGCAAT
>JAISDV010000164.1 GCA_031264545.1 Oscillospiraceae bacterium
CGATCTTGGCAACCTCCGTCTGCGTTTCAAAATAGCTGCCGGTGAAAAAAATCCCGAGAACCATAAAAATAAGGGTGTTGATAAACGACAGAAAAACACCGTTCATCGCAGCGGTATTCGCCGCTTTCCGGTCCTTCTGCCCCAAACGCTTTGAAAGCAGCGCGTTCATTCCGATACCGGTTCCGACGCCCACGCCGATCATCAGGTTCTGCAGCGGAAAGGCGAGGGTGACCGCCGTCAGCGCGTTCTCGCTGATCTTTGCGACAAAATAGCTGTCCACGACATTGTAAAGCGCCTGTATGAGCATCGAAAAGATCAGGGGGAGGGATATTTTTAGTAAAAGCCTGTTCTCAGACAGGGTACCCATAATATTCTCAGGAATTTTAATTTCTTCGTTCATGCGCCTGCTTCTCTTTTCCAAGAGCCTTTCAGTCAGTATGCGGAACGCCCGCGTCCGGGCGAAGCTAATGTATTCTAACACAGGCGGAAGCCTTATTCAACCGGGAAATCACGGCCCGCAATCCGCGCCTGCGCGCTTTTTTTGCGCGCCGCGTTTGTTTTCGGCTTTTCGGGCAATAATCCTCATAGAAGACAAATGCTTCGGAGGCGCGATATGGATTACACGAAAAACGGAAAACGACAAACGGTGGATGGGCGCGAACTGACCTTTATCCGCTGCGACAGGGCGGGCAATGTGATACCCGAGGAAAGCCTGTGCGGGCTGGGAATCAGCAATCCGACCATCGAGCGGATCGTGAGCGACGTCGCCGGGCGGATAACGGCCGGGCCGGACGGGGAGATTTCCGAGGGCCTCATTACCGGCTGAAGCCGGCCGCGCCTTTCGGCCGCGCGGCGGCGCAGTCTTTGGCCGGACGGCCTACATAACAGCCGCGCAAGGGGTCCGATATGGCCAAGAGCAGGATGCATAAAATCAAAAACGCGCCCGGCGGGCTTATACGGGCGGCGCTGTATATCCGCGTCTCCACCGACCGGCAGGCCGAGGAGGGCTATTCCATCGAGGTGCAGAAGGAGCGCCTCATCGCCTTTTCCAAGACCTTTGACGGGGAGGTGGTCTACGAGCTCTATATCGACGACGGCTTTTCCGGCGCGAGCCTCGTGCGTCCCGCAATGCAGCGCCTGATACTGGACGCGGAAAACCGCGCGGTGACCCATGTCTGCGTTTATAAGCTTGACCGGCTCAGCCGCAGTCAGAAGGACACGCTGCACCTGATCGAGGATGTTTTTCTGCCGAACGATGTTGCCTTCATCTCCATACAGGAAAGCTTCAACACCGCGACGGCCTTTGGCAGGGCGGTCATCGGCATCCTCTCCGTTTTCGCCCAGCTCGAGCGCGAAAATATCTACGAGCGCACGCGCGGCGGTATGCAGAAGCGGGTCGAGGCGGGCTACTGGCCGGGAGGCGGGGGCGTGCCCTTCGGCTATGATTACGATCTTGAAAAGGGCATCCTCGTCCCGAACGCCGACGCGGGCGCCGTCAGGCAGGTGTACGAGCTCTATCTGCAGGGCTATTCTCTGCAGAACATCGCCAACCGCCTGGGGCTGAAATACGAAAAACTCGCCGCCCAGATACTTCTGCGCAAGACGAATATCGGTATCATCGAATATAACGGTGTGGAATATAAGGGCCTGCACGAGCCGATCGTATCGGCGGAGCTTTTTGCGCGCGCAATCGCGCTGCATGCCCAGCGCGCGGAAAAGCGGCTCGCGCCCACGTCCGGGCATCTGCTCACGGGGCTTATTTACTGCGGTGTCTGCGGCGCGAAAATGCGCTATCAGAAATGGGGGCGGGCGGGGTTCAAGCTCGTCTGCTATTCCCAGCAGGTCTCAAAGCCCTATCTGGTCAGGGACCCGGGCTGCGATAACGAGCGCGTCTGGGCGGAGGATATTGAAAAGGCCGTCGCCGCCGATCTCGCGGCCATGACCGCCGACGAGGTTTCCGGCGGGAACGCGTCTCGACCGCTGTCTCTCGCGGAAACGCTGAGAAAAAAACGCGCCCAGCTCGAGCAGAAGCTCCGGCGGCTCTATGACCTCTATGCGGAGGCGGGGAACAGTGTCCTGCTCGCCAGCATCAACGGGCTGACCGACGAGATAAAAAAGCTCGACGACAGACTCCTTGACGAGGAGAAGCGCGGACTGTCGGAAAAAACCGCAGAGGCCGCGCGGGAAAGGCTCCGTAATATTCGCGAAGCCTGGCCGTACATGGAAATGCGCGAGCGCCGCAGTCTTATCGCTTCAGTCATCGACCGGATCACCGTCACACACAACGCCGTACGGATCGACTATAAGTACTGAAAGACTGACGGCGCGGGAAGTTTTCAACGCCGGACGTTCGTTCCGATGATAGCGGGAGAGATAAGGCGTTACCTGCGCGACAACAGCGCGATCAGGGTCAGCCGGAGTATGCGGGACACGGCCTATAAGGTGCTTCAGGTCAAGGAACGTCTCACCGCCGAGCGCCAGAAGGAGCCGGATATCGGCGAGATCGCCAAAATCCTGGGTATCCCCCGGCAGGACGTCTATTTTGCCCTCGACGCGATCTCTGAGCCGATCTCGATCTTCGAGCCGGTTTTTTCCGATGGCGGCGAGAGCATCTGCGTCATGGATCAGATCGGCGACGACAAAAACACGGACGAGGCTTGGATCGAGCAGATTGCCCTTTCGGCGGCGGTCTCCGCGCTCGGCAGCCGGGAAAAGCGCATACTTGCCCTGCGCTTCTACGACGGGAAGACCCAAATGGAGGTCGCCTCGGAGGTCGGCATCAGTCAGGCGCAGGTCTCGCGGCTCGAGAAAAACGCGATCGAACAGATTAAAAAAAGCATAGACGCGGGCTGATATTCCGCCGATTGTAATAGGACAAACAGAGCCTCCCATATCATAAAAACGGGAAGCTCTGTTTTTTTCAGACCCTTTCCGGCGTGTCGCGGTCAGCGCGCCGCGGACACGCTTACGGCGCTTGTTATGCGCAAAGGTTATATGGAGAGGACGGATCGTATCATGGAATGCCGCATTGAGGATTTCCGCTATAAAGAGGTCGTGAATATCAACGACGGGCAGCGTCTCGGCTGTGTCTGCGACGCGCTCATCGATGTCGGCCGAAGCCGCGTCATCGCGCTCATCGTGCCGGGGCGCTGCCGTTTTCTCGGCCTTTTCTGGCGCGAGGAGGATTACATTATCCCCTGGGAATGCATCAGGCGCATCGGCGGCGACATCGTGCTGATCGACGTACAGGGAGAATACCTGCGGGGCAGACGCGAGCGGCGCCCCTGGTTCACCTGGCAGTTCGATGAAAAGCATCGGCCGTGAACCGAAAATGAATTTTTCGGACTGATAAAACATCATTATCCGTTGATGTCCCCTGTTATGCCATTTCACACATTTGCACGATTTTGCCACTCTTTCTTTGGAAAATATCCTGAATTCGCGGACAGACGCCAAAAAACCTTGAATTCGATGCGGACGCCCGTTATAATGAATTCGCGAATATGCAATTTTGAAGCAAAGGCGCTTGCAAATTGCCGCCGGGCTTCAGCAAAGCGAGGTATCGTGCATGGCCGAAAGGCATTTTAACAAGGTTCTGGTCGCCAACCGCGGCGAAATCGCCATCCGGATATTCCGCGCCTGTAACGAGCTCAACCTATACACGGTGGCAATGTACTCGAATGAGGATACGCTCAGCCTCTTCCGCACAAAAGCGGACGAGGCCTACCTGATCGGTGAAAACAGGAGCCCGCTCGGCGCTTATCTGGACATTCCCGCCATCATCGATCTGGCAAAGCGCAGGGGTGTGGACGCCATTCACCCCGGTTACGGCTTTCTCTCCGAGAACGCCGGCTTTGCCCGCGCCTGCGAGGAGGCCGGGATCAAGTTCATCGGTCCGAATTCGGAGGTCCTCGCCAAAATGGGCGATAAGCTCAGCGCGAAGGCCATCGCGATCGCCTGCGGCGTTCCCACGATCCCCGGCTGCGCCTCGCCCCTGCGCGACGGCGATGAGGCGCTTGAAAAAGCCAGGGACTTCGGCTTCCCCGTCATACTGAAAGCTGCGGCGGGCGGCGGCGGCCGCGGTATGCGCCTCTGCGCTTCTGAGGACGAGGTCAGGCCGGCTTTCGAGCTGGTCAAAAGCGAGGCGAAAAAGGCTTTCGGAAACGACGATATCTTCATCGAAAAATATCTCGTCGAGCCGAAGCACATCGAGGTGCAGATCCTTGCCGACGAACAGGGCCGCGTTATGCACCTGGGCGAGCGCGACTGCTCGCTCCAGCGCCGTTATCAGAAGGTCGTGGAGTTCGCTCCCGCCTTTTCCGTCCCGGAGGCCGTTCGCGCCAGACTGCATGCGGACGCCGTCAGGATCGCGGAGAGCGTCGGTTATATGAACGCGGGCACGATCGAGTTCCTTGTCGATCGGAACTGGAACCACTATTTTATCGAAATGAATCCCCGCATCCAGGTCGAGCACACCGTTACGGAGATGATAACCGGCGTCGACCTTGTCCGGGCGCAGCTGCTCATTGCGCAGGGCCGCCCGCTTTCCACCCCGCTCATCGGCCTTGAAAAGCAGAGCGACGTGGCGTTTAACGGCTATGCCATCCAATGCCGCGTCACGACCGAGGACCCCGCGAACAATTTTGCGCCCGACTGCGGCAAAATCACCGCCTACAGGACGGGCGGCAGCTTCGGCGTCCGGCTCGACGGCGGCTGCGCCGGCACAGGCGCGGTCATTTCTCCCTATTACGACTCCCTGCTGGTCAAGGTGACCTGCTGGGATAAGACCTTTGAGGGCGTCTGTCTCCGAAGCCTGCGCGCGATCAACGAGGTGCACGTCCGCGGCGTCAGGACGAATATTCCTTTCGTGACGAACATTCTGCATCACCCAACCTTCCACGAGGGCCGCTGTCATACAAAGTTCATCGACGAAACACCCCTGCTTTTCGACCTCAACCTCTCGCGCGACCGCGCCACGCGCGTACTCAAATACATTGCCAGGCTCCAGGTCGACAATCCGAACGCCGACCGGAAGCAATACAACATTCCGCGCTTTCCGTCTGTTGACTATCCCGCGGAGCCGGGACTGAAGCAGCTGCTGGACACGGAAGGCCCCGAGGCGGTCAAAAAGTGGGTGCTCGCCCAGAAAAAACTGCTCGTCACGGATACGACGATGCGCGACGCGCACCAGTCCCTGCTCTCGACCCGTGTGCGCACGCGCGATATGGTCAAGGGCGCGTCGGGCACGGCGGCCATCCTTGCAGACTGCTTCTCGCTGGAAATGTGGGGCGGGGCGACCTTCGACGTGGCCTACCGCTTTCTGCACGAGTCCCCCTGGGAGCGGCTCGACCTCCTGCGCGAGAAAATTCCCAATATCCCGTTTCAGATGCTTCTGCGCGGCGCGAATGCCGTCGGCTACAAAAACTATCCCGACAACCTGATACGGGAGTTTGTCAGGGAGGCTGCACGCAGCGGGATCGATATTTTTCGTGTTTTCGATTCGCTCAACTGGATTCCCGCCATGGAAATCGCGATGGACGAGGTGCTCAAACAGGGCAAGGTCTGCGAGGCGGCCATCTGCTACACGGGCGATATCCTCGACCCGAGCCGTGACAAATATACGTTGGACTACTATGTCCGCATGGCCGGGGAGCTGGAAAAGCGCGGCGCGCATATCCTCGCGATCAAGGACATGTCCGGCCTGCTCAAGCCCTATGCGGCAAAAAAGCTCGTCAAAGCGCTGAAGGATGAAATCGGCCTGCCGATCCACCTGCACACCCATGACATCAGCGGCAACCAGGTCGCGGCCTGCCTCATGGCAGCCGAAGCGGGCGTGGACATCGTCGATACGGCCATTTCCTCCATGTCCTCTCTGACGAGCCAGCCCTCGATGAACGCCCTTGCCGCCGCGCTGGAGGGCAATGCGCGCGACACCGGCCTGAAGCTCGCCGAGCTTCAGAAGCTCACAAACTACTGGGCGGACGTCCGCCTGCGTTACGAGAAATTCGACGGCGGACTGAAATCTCCCGTCACCGAGATATACAAGTACGAAATACCCGGCGGCCAGTACACCAATTTCCAGCCGCAGGTCGAATCCCTCGGACTCGGCCCCCGCTTTGTCGAGGTCGAGGAGATGTATGCCGCGGTCAACCGGATGCTCGGTGACATTGTCAAGGTCACGCCCTCGTCCAAAATGGTGGGCGATCTGGCGATCTTCATGGTGCAGAACGATCTCACACCGGAAAACATCGTCTCGCGGGGCGAGGCGCTCACCTTCCCGGATTCGGTGGTCGATTACTTCCGGGGTATGATGGGGCAGCCTGCCTGGGGCTTCCCAGAGGAGCTGCAGCGGGTCGTTCTCAAGGGCGAAAAGCCGCTCAGCTGCCGCCCGGGCGAGATTCTTGCCCCGATTGATTTCGCCGCGGTCCGCGGAGAGGTCGCCGGCTTCCGGCGCGAGGAAGAGATCGATATGCGCGCGCTCGTGTCCTACTCCCTGTATCCCAAGGTCTACAGGGAATATTGCAGCCACCGCAAGGAATACGGCTATCTCATGCGCATGAGCAGCCACGTGTTCTTCAACGGCATGGCGCTCGGCGAAACGACGCGTATCAGCATCGAGGTGGGCAAGACGCTCGTCATCAAGTTCATCGGCCTGGGCGACCTGAACGACGACGGTACGCGCAACGTCCAGTTTGAGCTTAACGGCATGCGCCGCGAGGTCGCCGTGCCGGATGCGAACGCCGCCGCGGTCATCAAGCAGGCGGTTCTGGCCGATCCCGAGGACAAGAGCCAGATCGGGGCGTCTATCCCCGGCGCCGTCACCAGGGTCGTGATCAAGCCCGGTGACGCGGTTGCGGAAAATCAGGTCATCGCCGTGGTCGAGGCCATGAAGATGGAGACCAGCGTTGTCGCCCGCATGGGCGGAACGGTCGATCAGGTCTTTGTCAGGTCCGGCCAGACCGTTATCGCCGGCGAGCTTTTGGCGACAATCCGGTAAAGGCCCGCGCCGGATAACACGGAGCCAGGCCGGCCGGGCACGCGTAACGGCGTGCGGCGTCTCGGCGCGGCGCCCGCGGGATTTTTGTTCCGATTCGGCATAAACGCGCCGATATTTCGGGAAAAGCGAAAAAAGCGCTTGTAAAACTGTCCCAAACTTGTTATAATACCAAGGCATTACGCACGGAGACCGACTGTTTTCTCCTGTGCCGCGCGGAAAAGTCCGCCGGCTGGGAAAGCGGGAAGACGTCTCCGGAGGAAAAACTAAAATCAGGAGGAACTAAAATGGCAGTCGTATCAATGAAGCAGCTTCTGGAAGCGGGCGTGCACTTCGGCCACCAGACCAGAAGATGGAACCCCAAAATGGCCGAATACATCTATATGGAGCGTAACGGCATCTATATCATCGACCTGCAGAAGACCGTCAAAAAGCTCGAAGAGTCCTATAACTTCGTGCGCGAGCTTTCCGACCGCGGGGAGAGTCTTCTTTTTGTCGGCACAAAGAAACAGGCGCAGGACGCCGTCCGCGAGGAGGCCCAGCGCGTCGGGCAGTATTTCGTCAATGCCCGCTGGCTCGGCGGTATGCTCACCAACTTCAAAACCATGCGCACCCGTATAGACCGTCTTGCCCAGCTCCGCAAGATGCAGGAAGACGGCACCTTCGACATGCTTCCCAAAAAGGAAGTCATCAGGCTCACCAATGAGATAGACAAGCTCGAGAAATATCTCGGCGGCGTTAAAGAAATGAAGCGGCTGCCCGGCGCGCTGTTCGTCGTTGATCCCCGCAAGGAGCACAACGCGATCGCGGAGGCCAGGAAGCTCCGCATCCCGATTATCGCTATCGTCGATACCAACTGCGACCCTGACGAGGTCGATTACGTTATTCCCGGAAACGACGACGCTATCCGCGCCATCCGCCTGATCAGCTCCGCCATGGCGAACGCCGTTCAGGAAGGCCGCCAGGGCCAGGACGCGCCCGTTGAAGCTGAAGCGCCCGCGGCCGGGGAAGCGGCAGCGAAAGAAGCCGAGGCAGAATAAAGCTTCGCCCGGGCGGACGGGAGCTTCCTCTCCGCGCGGGCTGTTCGCGGTGCGGCACGCGCCGGATATGATACCCGGGGCTTTGGCTCCGAATAAACAAAACACACGAGAGGAAGATCAGAACATGGCATTCTCAGCTCAGGATGTGAAAAATCTGCGTGAAATGACCGGCGTCGGCATGATGGACTGCAAAAAAGCGCTCACCGAAGCTGACGGCGATATCGATAAGGCTGTCGAGTGGCTCCGTGAAAAGGGGCTCGCCGCCGCCCAGAAAAAGGCCGGGCGTATCGCCGCCGAGGGTATGGCCTATGCCGAAGTATTCGACGGTGTCGGCGTGGTCGTCGAGGTCAATGCGGAGACGGATTTCGTCGCTAAAAACGCGCTTTTTGTCGATTTCGTGAAAACGATCGCGCTGGTCGTTGCGAAGGAAAATCCCGCCGGCCTTGACGCGCTGATGACCTGCAAATATCCCGGAACCGAACTGACTGTCGGGCAGATGCAGCAGGAGAAGGTGCTTGTCATCGGTGAGAACATCAAGATCCGCCGCTTTGTCCGCTATGCCGCCGGGCTTTCGATTCCCTATGTCCACATGGGCGGCCGCATCGGCGTTATCATCAATCTGGACGTTCCCGCCGGGCTTGAGGGCAGGGACGAGGTTATCGGGCTGGGCAAGGATCTTGCGATGCAGATTGCCGCGATGAACCCCGCTTACCGCGACAAGTCGGACGTTGCTTCGTCCGTGATCGAGAAGGAAAAGGAAATCCTCATGGTGCAGGCAAAAGAGGATCCGAAGAACGCCAATAAGCCCGATAATATCATCGAAAAGATGATCCTGGGCCGTATCGGCAAGTTCTATGAGGAAAATTGCCTGCTCCAGCAGGCCTTCGTCAAGGGTGACAAGCTCTCCGTCGAGCGGCACATCGCCGAGGTCGGCAAAGCCGTCGGCGGCACGCTCGCCGTCAACGCGTTTACCCGCTTTGAAAAGGGCGAGGGCATCGAGAAGAAGCAGGACGACTTTGCCGCCGAGATCGCAAGCCTTGTAAAGTAAGCGCCTGAATAACGAAAGGGCTGCAGCAATTTTCTTTTGCTGCAGCCGCTTTGCGTTTTATACCAGTATGCCGATTCGGGCGTGCAGGTTCTCGAGCATGACCTCGCGGTGGGCGCCGCCGGCCTCTCCGTCCCGCGTCCACTTAACGGGTTTGTCAAATGTGAATTTTACCCGCTTACTCTGGAACATCATCACTTGGCCGCCGCTGAAATTCTGCGTCAGCACATCCGAGACGATTTTGTTCATCTCGAGCACGTTCGTAGGGTTGCGGACAAGCGTGACCTCAAACAGGCCGTCGTTAAGCTCGATGCCGAGCTTTTTGAGCTTGACGATACCGCCGACCGATTTTGTATTTGACACCCCGCCGAAGATCAGGTCCTCCTTGATTACGCCGCCCTCAAACTCGACAGTCGTATGGCAGGGGGTGATCTTCGGGAGATGGCTCACGCCCTGAAGCACATAGGCCAGATGCCCGAGCACCTGCTTGCTTTCGCGCGGAGTTTCGTAGCTGACCTCGGTGAAAGCGCCAAAGGCGGCTATATACGTGAAATAGTCGTTTTCGTTGAAGCTTCCGACATCCTGCCTGATCACGTTTCCGCGCGTAATGAGCTTCGCCGCCTTGACCGAGTTCTTGGGAATTTTCAGCGAGACGGCAACGTCGTTTGCCGTACCCTGTGGAATATAGCCCAGAGGCGGCGGCGCCGGAAGCTGCGCGAGACCGGCCACGGTCTCACTGAGCGTGCCGTCCCCTCCGACGCAGACCACACAGTCGTATTCCGCGGCGTGTGCCAGAACGAGCTGCGTCGCTTCGCCCGGGCCCTGTGTATAATAGACGGTCGGAACATATCCGCCGTCAGACAGGACCGCCATCGCCGGTCCAACGGACAGC